>JAYWDM010000191.1:0-6196 GCA_043779885.1 Betaproteobacteria bacterium
GCAAAATCGAGGTGCGTGTATGCGTGGGCGAGCCTTGAATGCGCGCTCAGGCCGTAGTGTTTGAGCGACGCTGCGCCGACCAGGTGCGGCGGCATCCCGCTCATGTTGCCGACACCGATATTTACGCTGGGTTCGCGAAAATAAGTCGGCAACAGCTGGGCGTGACAGTCGGTGAAATGCATCAGCGTTACTTTATTACCGAAGTCGTGCAGATCGTAGAAGCCATTGATGGCCGCGGCGCGCGCGTTTTCGGCGAACGGAAAGCCGGCCGCCGCCGCAACGGCGAGCGTATGCAGGAATTCGCGTCGTGTCATCGACATGTGTTTATCCGCGTAAAACCGGTTGCAGCATGCTCCTGCGCGCGACGGCCGTCGCGCCGCGCATGCGGCATGCCAGGGCGCGTCACGATAGGCCGTCTCCGGCGCGCGCGCGGGAGCGGCGCGCCCGCCGCCAACGCAGCGCGCGAGACAGGCCGTTTTTTGGTAGTCTTCAGCATGGACGATCGCTTCCGTAATGTATCGGCCGCCATGATAACCCACGCGGCTGCGGGCAAATGCAAACATTCCGTGCGGCATGCGCCCGCAGCCTGAAATCGCGCCATTGAGGGCGGGATTGACTTTCGTTTGTAGCCGGCTGACCGCTGGTTGCCGCTCGTAACCTGAACCAAACTCAAGGGAATCCCGTATGCCGAACCTGCGCGTCGCTCCTGATCTGGACATGCATTATCTCGTCGATGATTTCACCGATCCGTGGCGCGCCTCCACGGCGATTTTATTGCTGCACGGAAATAACGAAAGCTCGGCCGCATGGTACGGCTGGGCGCCGCATCTCGCGCGCCGCTACAGGGTGGTGCGTCCGGATATGCGCGGATTCGGTGCGTCGACGCCGATGCCGAAAGACTTCCCGTGGACGCTGGATATCGTGATCGACGATTACCTGCGGCTGATGGATGCGCTGGGTATCGAGCGCTTTCACCTGGTCGGCGCGAAAATCGGCGGCGTCATAGGCCGCGCTTTTGCCGCGCGTCATCCCGCCCGCGTGCTTACGCTGACCGTGGCGGGCTCGCCGCCGCCGATACGCGCGGACCAGGAGACGAAGGCGGCCCGCGTGCGCGAGCTTGAAGAACACGGCATTGAATATTGGGCGAGGCACAGCATGGCCAGCCGGCTTGGCAAAGCGTTCCCGCAGGAGGGCGTTGAGTGGTGGATCAAATATATGGGACGCAGCGCAGTGTCGACCGCCGTCGGTTTCGTCGGCACGATCAATTTCTCGGATATCACGGCGGACGTGGCGAAAATAAAATGCCCGATGCTCGTCATCACCACAGCGGAAAGCGGCCTCGCCTCGGTCGCGCAAACGCGTGCGTGGCAGGAAACAGTGCCGCACTCCGAGCTCGTCGTGCTGCCCGGCGATTCATTTCATGTCGCGGCGACGGATCCCGACCGCTGCGCGGAAGCGTTGCTCGATTTCATCGCGCGTCACGCGAACGCCTGAATCATTTATTAGCCGCAGATAAGCGCTGACAAGACAGCTTCACACGTGCCACTAATTTTGAATCGAGAGATTTCATCCGCGTTTATCTGCGTTTATCTGCGGCTGATGATTTTCGCCTTGGCGTTCGCAGCAGGCGCGGCGACGGCGCAAATGTATCCCGCAAAACCCATTCGCATCGTCGTGCCTTATCCGCCCGGCGGCGGCACCGATGTGGTCGCCCGCACCCTCGCGCAAAAACTGCACGAGATGCTGGGACAGCCGGCCATTGTGGATAATCGCGCGGGCGCCAACGGCATCATCGGCACCGACGCGGTGGCGAAAGCGCCCGCCGACGGCTACACGGTGTTGATCACGATCGCGACGCACGCCATCAATCCGACGCTTTACTCCAAACTGCCGTATGACACGCTCGCCGATCTCGCGCCGGTATCGCTGCTTGCCGAATATCCATTCGTGATCACGGTGCATCCGTCAGTGCCGGCGAAGACGATCAAGGAATTCATCGCCTTTGCGAAGTCACGCCCGGGCCAATTGGCCTACGCGTCGTCAGGCAATGGCAGCGGCCCGCATCTGGGCATGGAGCTGTTCAGGAGCATGGCCGGCATCGACATGGTGCATGTGCCTTACAAGGGCGCGGGGCAGGCGATGACCGATCTTTTGTCGGGCCAGGTGCCGGTGTTCCTGAACAATTTTCTCGCGGCCATGCCCATGATCAAAGCGGGCAGATTGCGCGCGCTGGCGGTCACCAGCCGCAATCGTTCGGGCGCCATGCCCGGACTGCCGACCGTCGCGGAATCCGGTGTGCCCGACTACTTTGTGACCGGTTGGTACGGAATGTTCGTGCCGGCGGCGACGCCCGCGGCTGTCGTCGGCACGCTGCACATGGGCACGGTCAGAGCGCTGAAATCAAAAGATGTGAGCGACCGGCTGTCTAACGAAGCCGCCGAAATCGTCGCCGGCACGCCGCAGCAGTTCGCGGACTTTCTGAAAGTCGAGATCGCGAAGTGGGCGGCGGTGATCCGCAAGGCGCAGATGCGCCCGGAAGCGTTGTAAACGCAGTCCGTTAAGCCCCGATTTCGGGGCACTCGATCGGGTGATGCACGCCGTGTGTGAGTTTCATCACCTGCTCGCGCAGCCGCGTAAGGTAGGCATCGCGAATCCCGTGTTTGGCGAGGCAGTCCACGGTCTGGTACAGGTAATCCGCGCCGGAGCCGAATCTGCCCCTGGCAGTCGCCAGGATTTTGATGATCGTTTCGAGCGGCAGTTTGCCCGTGTAATGCGGATGCGCATGGTTGACGACGAACGCGACGGCGCGAATTTTCCCAGCACCCGCGCGTGCCGCGATCCAGCGCGGGGCGTACGAGCCGATGGCCATTTCGCGCCGCCACACCAGCGTCAGTTCGTGACGCACCTGTTGCGCGGGGATGCGCAACGCGACGCCGTTGCAGCAGCCGCCGAAATCCAGACCCAGCATCAGACCCGGTTCCGCGACCGAGCCGCGCCCATGCCGCGAGCGCAGGCAGAAACTGCGGTGAAACCCGTGGATGGTGACATTTTGGCGCTCGACGTGGTGAAACAGCGGGTTCCAGATCAGCGAGCCGTAGCAGAATACCCATAAATCCTGCGCGGGATTGCGGCCGGCGAGTATGCGTTCGAACGAGGCGTTGAACTCTTCGTCGGGCACGAGCGGCAGGCTATGGTGGTTTTGCTCGGGGTTTTTCCGCAGGATGTCGTTTTCGAGGTCTTCGCGGGTCAGCATACTTTTACAACGTTCAAAAACCGCGCGGGTTGACTTGCAGGCCGAGGGCAAAAGGCCGCATCAATTGAGCATTGCGTAAATGAGTGACAACCCATTTACGCCTGAAAACCGCCCTTCTCCCTCCGGGAGAAGGGCCGGGGATGAGGCACTGAGCGTCAGGCATTGATGTAAAGCTCAGTAATTTATCCGCATCGTGCGTCATAGCCAGCGCTGCATCGAATACCCGCCGATCAGCGGCCGCTGCATGGCAGCCCTGAATATCTGCCGGCCCCACTTGAACTCCTTGTAAAGCACGACAAAGCGCCACATGTCGCGCAACACCTTGGTGCGGTCGCGCCACGATAGTGCCATGAGCGCGGCCGGGAAGTCGGCTTCGTGCGGGCGGTCGAAGGCAATTTTGAACGGGTTCCACTGGTCGGAGCAGCGGCGTACTTCGGAAGCGATCATTTTGCGGTACATCTCCTGCACCGGGCGGTTGCGCAGGCGCGCCTCGACCACGGCCTCGCCGCTGATCGCGCCCGAATGCAGCGCGCAGCTCATGCCTTCGCCTATCATGTTGAGAAAGCCCGCCGCCTGGCCGGTGATCAGCACGTTGCCTTTGCCGAACACGTAACGGTTGATCAGCGAGGGTCCGAAATTCTCGCCGCAGCCCTCGTCTTCGGTATGCGGTTCAAGGCGCACCCCGTGCCTGTCGGCGAGGTAGTTGACGACGTTCGCGTGCTTGTGCGCGAAATTGTCGCCGCGCTTGAAGCCGACGCCGACGATCTGGCGTCCGTCGCGCGCGTGGCTCCACGTGTAATGTCCGAGTCCCGGATGGAACCAGAAATGAAAATAGTCCGCGGAGAGCGGGCAATCGATGATGTCGTGAAATTTCTGCCCGACGAAAAACCATGGAATCTGTTTCGGGTAATCGGGATAGATGGACCGGATCACCAGCGAACTCGGCCCGTCGGCGCCGATGACCTGGCGCGCGCGGTAGGTGACCGGCGCGCCGTTTTTCCTGGCATCGACGAGCACGTGATCGCCATTGTCGGTCAACCCGGCGAATGACGTCTGGTCGTGGACTTCCGCGCCGCTCTGCGTGATTGCCCAGTAGTCGGAGTATTTGCGGTGCAGATGCGGCGTGGTGCCGCCGAAGAAATCCATCGGCATCGACACCATCGACGGGAAGTGAAAGGTCACGCCGCGGCAGGCGGTCGGCTCGTGCAGCGCTTCGCGCGGCAGCGGGCCGAAGTTCTCGAGCAAAAAGCGGTGGCCGCGCGGCGACAATATGCCGCTGCAGATCTTGTGGCGCGGCAGCGCCTTGCGTTCGAGGACGATGGTTTCCAGCCCGGCGTCGACCAGACGCTTCGCCGCCGCCGCAGCGGACAGGCTGGCGCCGACGATAATGACGTCAACCGAACGCATGGTTCTGCCCGCTCCTGTTGCCGGTTCTATTCATCCGCGAGTTCCGCAAGGTGCACGACCGGCAGGTTGCCGGCCTGCCGGAACGCGGGCGCATCGTCCGCGCTTTCGACCACGATACGCGCAATCTTGCGGCCTTGCAGCAGCCAGCGCGTCTGCGCGGCGTCGTCAGCCGCTTCGACACCCAGCCGCTGGCGCAGGTTGCGCGCGGTGGCGGGAATCGCGATGCGCTGGAGGTCGAGGTTCATCGCGCAGCCGGTCTCCTGGCGCAGTGTGTCGTAGTGCCGGACCAGCTGCGCGTAATCGGCGTGAAACGCGCGCGGCTCGATCACGTAGAGGTCGTCGGCGCGCAGGCGGCGGCGCAGGCCGCGCTGCGAACCGAGGGCGACGCCGAGGCTGGTGCAGCGCATGCGCGGCAGCCAGACCTTCATCTGGCGCGCGAGCAGGCCGTCGGCGACGATCATCGACGTGGCAGCGCGCAGCGGCGCGAGAAATTGTTCGAGACGCGTCGCGGAAATCGCAACGCCGGCCTCGAGCGCCAGTGCGATGTCGTCGCCGTCATCGAGCGCCAGCGTGCAGCCCAGTCGCAGCACCGTGGCCCTGCGCGCGCGTTCGTTTTCGCGCAAGGCCCTGCCCGCAAGTAACACGTCTTGATCGGCGTAATCGGCTTGCGCTGCTTTGCGCGGGCCCATGACTATGGGCGCGACCGGCGGCAGTTGGCGGCGCAAATCGAGCACCATGCCGGTGAGGTCGATGTGTTCCGGACATACCGGCTCGCACGCGCCGCAGAGCGTGCAACTCCCGATCGACGGCGCGAGTTCGGCCGCGGGCACGCCGTGCTGCAACGCCTTGGCGCGGCCATGCGGCGTAAAGCGCAGATCGCGCGTTTTTCGCCACACCGGGCACACGAGCAGGCAGAGGCTGCAACCGCTGCAGGCGGCGAAGTCGCGCTTCGCCGTATGGTTCGCCGGTGCAAACATCAGAAGATCACGTCGCGGTTCAGAATCATGTGCGGATCGGCGGCGCGCTTCATCGCCAGGTGGCGGTCCACCACTGCATCGCCGAACACGCGCCGGATGTAACCCTTCATCATGCCGCCAAAGCGGTAGTAGCTGGCGCCCATGTCGACACCGATATCGTAAATCGCGTTCTTGAACGATTGCAGATGGTCGCGGCTGTAGACCACGTCACCTATCATCGGTTCGAACTCGCAGCCATAGGCCCAGCCTTCGGCATCCGGCGGGATGCACGACATTTCGTAATGCGGGCGATGGTCGGCACGCAGCCTGATGCCGACGCAGTACAGCGTGTAATGCGGAAAATATTTGCGGCACACCGCATTGCCGCGTTCCACGGCCGCGGCGAATTTGTCCGCGGACGTCGCCAGATCCGGAATTACCATCTGCCGGTTGCCCCAGAATTTCCACACCGCGCGCGAAAACACCACCGTGCGGTCGTGCATGGCGCCGTCGCGCATGTATTCAGGGCGCCTGAATTCGGGAAAGAGTTCGCGCTTGCGCTGGTACAGGTACCACGCTT
>JAYWDM010000192.1:0-6184 GCA_043779885.1 Betaproteobacteria bacterium
CATCCCTGTCTGAGCGTGGCCGCGGCAGAGTGGCTGGTGGCGCAGCGCGTCAAGCTGCTCGCTTGCGACACGGTAACGCCCGATCTTGCCGTCAACCGCCGCGAGAAGGGTTTCAACTGGCCCGTGCATCATGTGTTGCTCGGTCATGGCGTGCTGGTGAGCGAGCACCTGACGAACCTCGCAACACTTGCCGATGGGCACGCGGAGTTCATGTTTTCCGCGCTCAACGTGCAGGATTCGGATGGCTCGCCCGCGCGCGTTCTCGCGCGGAAGGTTGATTCTTGAGTATTCTGGAATGGTGCCACTGCGCGCCCTCATCCCCACCCTTCTCCCCGGGGGAGAAGGGCTTTACATCCTTCGCCATCGAGGCTTTCGCGCATCAGCGTCTCTGCGCTCCCTTCTCCCTCGGGGAGAAGGGTTGGGGATGAGGGCGCACGGTCGTTTGCATCTGGGGCCAAGCGACAGGTTTTAGACCCAATTGATTGCAATCAATTATGAACTGCTCACTAACGACTATGAGAAAGGCATGCCGCATGACACACGCCCGCATCGCTGCAACGCTGATCCCCGCACTATTGGCGGCATACGGCGCCGTGACGTCGTGTGACGGACTGGCCCAGCCGTATCCGGCCAAGCCGGTGCGCTTCATCGTGCCGTTTTCCGCGGGCGGGGGCGCTGACATCGTCGCGCGTGCAATCGGGCAGAAGCTCGCCGAATCGCTCGGGCAGCAAGTGGTGATCGATAACCGCACGGGCGCCGCGGCGATCATCGGCATGGAACTCGCGGCCAGATCCGCGCCCGACGGTTATACGATCATACTCGGACAGACGGGCCCCAATTCCATCAACCCGGGACTTTATGAGCGCCTGCCGTATGACGCGCTCAGGGACTTCGCGCCGATCACGCTGACGACGACCTATCCGTACGTCTTGGTCGTGCATCCGGCCATCCCGGCCAGAACGGTCAAGGAACTCATCGCTCTCGCCAAAGCGAAACCCAACCAGTTGACGTTTGCTTCAGCGGGCAACGGCGCCGCGAACCATCTCACTGCGGAACTCCTGAAGAGCATGGCGGGCGTCAGCATGGTGCACGTGCCGTATAAAGCGAGCGCGCCCGCGCTGATCGACGTGTTGGGCGGTCACGTCTCGATGATGTTCGACCCCACCATCACCGCGATTCCGCACGTGAAGCTCGGCAAGCTGCGCGCGCTGGGCGTCACCAGCCTCAAACGCACCGCGGTGGCGCCCGAGCTGCCGACCCTCGCGGAAACCGGCCTGCCGGGATTCGAGTCGATCGGCTGGCACGGCATCCTCGCGCCCGCCGGAACGCCGCGCGAGATCGTCGCCAGGCTGCATGCGGACATAGTCAACGTGCTGCGCGCGCCGGAAATGCGCGCGCGGTTCGCGGAACAGGGTGCCGAGCCCGTGGGGAACACGCCGGAGCAGTTTCTGGAATTCCTGAAAGCTGATCTTGCCAAGTGGGCCAGGGTGATCAAGGCCGCCGGTGTGCGCGCGAGCCTATGACACGGTCCATTGTGAAACGCGATGCAGGCAGCCACCGCGGCGCGCGTAACGAACCTTATTCGTTCAGTAATTTCACTTTCGGGGAAAACACTTGAAATCCTTGCTCCTGTCCGCAGTTGTAACGACAGTCCTGTTGAGCGCATGCGGCCAAGAACCCGCGCCGCCCGCCAAACCGGCTGCCGAGCCGTTGTCCCTGGCGGTGCCTGCGCCCATCCCGCCTGTCGGTGAGATGAGCGAAGACGACAAGGAAAAAGCGCTGGAAGCGGCCAAAGCAGCCGCGCAGGGAGCCTCCCAATCTGCCATCGATTCAGCCGCGGATGCACCCATCAGGTCGTCCGGCAAACGAAAAGAATAATTTGATCCGGGACACCCGGTGCGCAATGCATCGCCGCGACGCGCCGGATCCGTCGGCGCGGCGCAGGCCATCAGCGTCATGCTCCACGCGGCGATCAGGCGCGTATGCATGTGACGGACTTGCGAACCAGCGGCGTGGTGAAATAGTGGCATGCAGGCTATAGCTGAAACTCTGATATCGGCGTAAATTCAGCAGTGTTATTTCGGGAGGAGGCAGGCATGCACAAGAATACGCACGGTCGCAGGGCGTTCCTTAAACAAATGACCGCCATCGGCGCGGCCTTGAGCGCGGGCCCTGCGTATGCGGCGGATGCGCCGGGCGCGTTTGCAGCGAAGACTGCCTATGATCCCGCGGCCAAATTCGGCGTCAGCGTCAGCGAAATGGAGTTCCGGCGCACGCCGGGCGGGCGCATGCTGATGGCACGCATTTATCAACCGCACGGCGCGGGCCCCTTCCCGACGCTGCTCGACCTGCACGGCGGCGCGTGGAACAACAAGGACCGCTTTGCCAATGAACCGATGGACCGCGCGGTGGCGGCGAGCGGCATCCTGGTGGTCGCCATCGATCTTACGCTCGCGCCGGAAGCGCCGTACCCCGCTGCGGTGCAGGATGCGAACTACGGCGTGCGCTGGCTCAAAGCGAATGCCGCGCAATGGCATGGCGACGCCGCGAAGCTCGGCGTGCTCGGCAGTTCCACGGGCGGCCACATCGCCGAACTGCTGGGCATGCGCCCGCGCGATGCGCGCTACAACGCGATCCCGCTGCCCGCGGCGCCGCAGGTGGATGCGACGGTGGCCTATGTTACGACGCGTTCACCGATCAGCGATCCGTACGCGCGCTTCCAGCAGGCGGAGAAGCGGCAGCGCGAGTCGATGATGAAAAGCACTCGCACCTGGTTCAACCCCTGGGAGACGATCTACGAAGCGAATCCGCAGCAGATGCTCGATCGCCGCGAGACGGTCACTCTGCCGCCGATCCTGATCATGCAGGGCGCGCTCGACGACAACGTGCTCCCCGCGTTACAGGAAAGATTCGCCGCATCGTACCGTGCGGCCGGCGGCGCGATCAAGTTTGAAGTATTTGAAGGCTGCGAACACGAGTGGATCGCCAAGCCGGGGCCGCAGACCGACCGCGCCCACGAGATGGTCAAGGCTTTCATCGCGCGGCAGTTGAACGCGTGAAGCGGAAATGAAATAGGGGTAATGGGAAAATATCCCACCCATCACACGTCACCCATCACCCATCACACATCACCCAGGGAGAAAACCATGCAGGCATACACAAATTTGAGACGGGGGTTAACCGTGGCGGCACTGGCATCGTTGGTCGGCGGCGCGCCGGCGCTGGCGGCCACATTCGTTTACGTATCGAACGCCGAGGACGGCGACATCGGCACTTACCGGCTGCTCGATTCGGGCGAGCTGCAGCCGGGCGCGCGCGCCAAGGCGGCGAGCATCGTCATGCCGATGGCGGTGAGCCCCGACCGGCGTTTTCTGTACGCGGCGTCGCGGTCGAAGCCGTTTTCGGTGCACGCTTATTCCATCAATCCCGGCACGGGCGCGCTGACGAATTTGTCGACTTCGCCGCTGGCGGAGAGCTTTCCGTACATTTCGCTCGACCGGACCGGGCGCTTCCTGTTTGGCGCGGGCTACGGCGCCGGCGTCGTCAGCGTCAACGCGGTGGGCAGCGACGGGCGGGTTGCGGCCGAAGCGTCGCAGGTGATACCGGTGGGCCGCAACGCCCACTCGATCCGCGTCGACGCGGGCAACAAGTTCGCGTATGTGCCGACGCTCGGCACCGATCAGATTTTCGAGTTTGCTTTCGATGTGAAGTCCGGACGCCTGAGCTCGAACACGCCGGCGGTTTTCCAGATGAAGGCGGGCACGGGCCCGCGGCATTTCATCACCTCGGCCGACAACAAATTCGTCTACGTGCTGAGCGAACTGATGGCGACGGTCACCACCTTCGCGCTGGACGGCAAGACGGGGCTGCTGGCCGAAGTGAGTTCGGCATCCGGGCTGCCGCCCGACAGCAAGCTCATGCCCGGCGCGCCGCGCGGCGCGGTCGGCGTGGCGGGTGCGCCGCCGCGCAACACTGACAACGATATCTGGGCCGCGGACATCCACATGACGCCGAACGGCAGATTCCTCTATATCACCGAGCGCACCAGCAGCACGCTGGCCGCGTTCAGCGTCGATGGCGCGAGCGGCAAGCTCACCTACCTCGCGAGCACGCCCACCGAGCGCCAGCCGCGCGGTTTCGCCATCGATCCCAAGGGCAGGTTCCTCGTTGCGAGCGGCGAAAAATCCGCCACCATTGCCGTCTACGCGATCGACCAGGCGAGCGGAGCGCTCGCGCCCCTCGGCAAGTACCCGACCGGCAAAGGCTCCAACTGGGTCGAGATCGTTGGTTTCGACTGAGCGTGCGAACGCGCACGCCTGCGGCGCCTTGGTAATGTCGTCCAGGAATTCCAGCGTCGTCATGCCGGTGCAAACCGGCATCCAGGCGATTGAACGCACTGGATTCCGGCGTCCGCCGGAATGACGAAATTGGATTTGTTCAGCGCGCAGGATGGGTTCAGGCCGTCGCGGCCGATACCCATCGCGTTCGATGCCTTAATTCCCAATGGGTATCGCTTCCCTCTCCCTTGGGGCATAGGTATCTACACATCTCCACTCCACAGCCCCTTCCCCCCTTGCGGGGGAAGGGGTTTCATGCAGATGTGTAGATACCTATGCCCTTGGGGAGAGGGACCGAGGGTGAGGGCGCAATGTCGCCAATTTGGTAATACTCAATTAGTGCTGTGTCCCGGGCGGGCTGATTCGCCCGCACAGGCGGACACGGCGGTTTAACGTAATCTGGAGCATCATCGGAGAAAAAGGAAAAACGGATGAATGACCTGACTAACATTCCCGGCGTGAACGCTGACGCTTCCACGCACTTTCCGCTCGAGCCGGCCAGTGCTGTCGAACTCGGTTTTCATGAGCCGGCGCTCGCGCGTCTGCGCGGGTTGATCGAGTGCCATATTGCCGAGGGCCGCTATCCTGGCGCGCAGATCGCGCTCGCGCGGCACGGCCGGCTCGCGCTGTATGAATCGTTCGGCCGCGCCTCGCTCGAGCCCGCGGCGGCGGCGAATGCCGATACGCTCTGGTTGCTGTTCTCGAATACCAAGGTGATCACGGCGGCCGGCATCTGGGCGCTGGTCGAGGACGGCGCGCTGCGCTTCGCCGATCGTATCGCCGAGCATATTCCGGAGTTCGCACGGCATGGCAAAGGGGAGGTCACGCTCGCGCAGGTGATGAGTCATCGCGGCGGATTTCCCGGTCAGGGCGTGTCGCCGCAGGCGTGGACCGACCACGCGCAAATGCGCCGCGAGGTCTGCGACTTCACGCTCGAATGGACGCCCGGCTCGCGGCTGCACTATCACCCGAAATCGGCGCTGTGGACCGCCGCCGCGCTGATCGAAGCCGTGACCGGGGCCGATTACCGGAATTTCCTGCGGCAACGGATCATCGAACCGCTGGGCCTTGCGCGCGATATTTTCGTCGGGCTGCCCGATGTGGAACACGGCCGCGTCGCGACGATACACGAGCCCGCCGCGGACGCCAGCCAGCACCCACTCGTGGAAGAGAACACCGCGCCTTTCCGGCGCGCCGGCATCCCGAGCAGCGGCGGATTTGCAACCGCGCGCGGCATGGCCGCGCTCTACCAGATGATGCTCAACTGCGGGCGACTCAACGGCACGCGGCTCTTCTCGCGGCGCTTGCTCGAGTTCGTCACCCGCAATCACACCGGCGACATGGTCGATACGGGCATGGGGATGCCGATGCACCGCGGACTCGGCGTGCACGTGCGCGGCACCACCGACACGATCCGCGGCTTGGGCACGCTCGCTTCGCCGCGCACTTTCGGACACGGCGGGGTGGGCACGTCCTATTGCTGGGGTGATCCCGAATCCGGCGTCTCGTTTGCGTACCTCACCAATAGCCGCATCCCCGATCCGTGGCACAGCCGCCGGCTGGATCTCGTGGCCAATCTGGTTCACTCAGCGATCGACTGAGCATGCGTTGATACGCATCGCGCCGTTCTCATCTTCCCCCTCAAGGGGAAGGGCGGGATGGGGATGGATCAGGTCACAACGCATCGCGCCGTACTCACCTTCCCCTTCAAGGGGAAGGGCGGGATGGGGATGGATCAGGTCACAACGCATCGCGCTGTTCTCACCTTCCCCTTCAAGGGGAAGGGCGGGATGGGGATGGATCAGGTCACAACGCATCGCGCCGTACTCACCTTCCCCTTCAAGGGG
>JAYWDM010000193.1:0-16119 GCA_043779885.1 Betaproteobacteria bacterium
GCGCGCTGCTTGCGCATGATGTCCAGCGTCTTGTCGACTTCTGCTTCGCTGACGCTCGTCAACGGCCGGCTGATCGTGACCTTGCCGAGATCGCCGACCACGACGTCAGGATAGATCTCGAAAGTCGCGCTGAACTCGACCTGCGATACACTTTCCGCCGCGCCCCGCGGCTCGAAACGCGGGTAACCGGCAACCTTGAGATTCTGCGCGCGCACCTCGTCACCGAAACTTTTCTGCAGCACGTCACCAAGCACTTCGCGCCGCACCTGGTCGGCATATTGCTGCGCGACAACCTTGAGCGGCACTTTACCGGGACGAAAGCCGTGCATCTTGACCGTGCGCGCGAGCCGTTGCAGCCGGGTTTGCACCTCGGTCTCGATTTCTTGAGTGGGCAGCGTGATGTTGATGCGCCGCTCGAACTGACTTATATTTTCCAGGGTTGCTGCCATTATTCCTTCCTAAGTACGCCAAAAACATCGAATACCACCACGGTGCTGGTGCGAAAGGAGGGACTCGAACCCACACGCCTTTCGGCGCCAGAACCTAAATCTGGTGCGTCTACCAATTCCGCCACTTTCGCAACACTTTGATTGTAATATAATTACCCTCACCCGTCAGCTTTAAAAGCCGGGCCGGCGGTGCCCGTCACCCCCTTAAGCCCTTGTAATACCGGCTAATTCCCCACTACAGCGTGACTATCAGCCACTACGAAAATTTTCCCGTTGCGTCCGTGCTTCTCCCGGCGCAGTTGCGCAGGCCGATTGGGTTAATCTACCAATTCGCGCGTACGGCCGACGATTTTGCGGACGAAGGCCGGTTACCGGATGCCGAGAGACTCGCCCTGCTCGCGGGGTTCGGCGACGAATTGCGCAGGATCGAGAATGGCGGGGACGTACAAACCGCGCTGTTCCGGGAACTGGCGCCGGTCATCGAAGAATGGCGGCTGCCGTTCGGTTTGTTCCACGACCTGTTGTCGGCTTTTGCGCAGGACGTAACCAGGAAACGTTACGCGGACCTTACTGACGTTCTCGACTATTGCCAGCGCTCCGCGAACCCGGTCGGGCGCCTGCTGCTCGTACTGTACGGCGCCGCGACGCCGCAAAATAATGCGTGGTCGGACAAAATTTGCTCGGCGCTGCAGATCATCAATTTTCTGCAGGACATTGCCATCGATTACGCCAACGGAAGAATTTACCTGCCGCAAGACGAGCTCGCCCGTTATCACGTCTGCGAAGCGCGGATCGCCGCGCATGACACTGGCGGCGAATGGCGTGATTTCATGACGTTTCAGGTCGAGCGCGCCCGGCGCATGTTGTTCGACGGCGCCGCGCTGGGAAGGGTGCTGGAGGGCCGCATCGGGCTTGAAATGCGCATGATTATCGCCGGCGGCGAGCGCATCCTGAGCAAGATCCGTAATGCGCAATATGACATATTCCGTCTGCGTCCCGTGTTACGCTCCGCGGATTGGGCGCTGATGTTTGCCCGCACGTTCTCCATCCGCTGAATCCTGAATCCCGCTCAACCGTGACACCTGACCAGTATTGTCAGCAAAAGGCCTCGCAAAGCGGGTCGAGCTTCTACTACAGCTTTTTGTTCCTGCCGCCTGCCAGGCGGCGCGCCATCACCGCGCTATATGCATTCTGCCGCGAAGTCGACGACGTTGTCGACGAGTGCACGGATGTGAATGTCGCGCGCGCCAAGCTCGCGTGGTGGCGCGGTCAGGTCGCGGCGCTATACGGCGGTCAGCCGGAACATCCCGTTGCGCAGGCCCTCGCGAGCGTCGTGAAATCGTTCAGGGTGCCGCACGAGCAGCTGCAGGAAATTATCGACGGCATGGAGATGGACCTCACGCAGCGGCGCTATGCCAATTTCGCGGCGCTGCAGGTCTACTGCCATCGCGTCGCGAGCGTGGTCGGCTTGTTGTCGGCCGAAATATTCGGCTACGAGGATCCGCGCACGCTCGATTACGCCGAAAAACTCGGCATGGCGTTTCAGCTTACAAACATTATCCGCGACGTCGGGGAAGACGCGCGCCGCGATCGCCTCTACCTCCCGCTCGATGAGGTCGCGCGCCATAATGTATCGGTGGCCGATATCATGCATGCGCGCGCAGGCAATGGCTTTCAGCAACTGATGCAATTCCAGATTGAGCGCGCACTGGAATACTATCGCGACGCGTTCGCGGCACTGCCTGCCGTGGATCGCAAGGCCCAACGCCCCGGCCTGGTGATGGCAGCGATCTATCAGACCGTGCTCGCGGAAATTCGCGCCGACGGCATGCCGGTGCTGACTCACCGCACCGCACTGACTCCAGTGCGCAAATTGTGGATTGCGTGGAAAACCTGGGTCAAAGGCTGAACATTGCGGCCGTTACGGTGAACCCGAAGAACTTGCCTGCCGCGCGGTTTTCCTCGCATCCCCGCTTGCCGCCTGTATCACGGGTACCGTCATGCCGGTCGACGGCGGGTTGCGCCGCTATTCGTTCTGACCCGGAACTCCCGCGGACGCCGCCCGGGTGACACACGTTGCCATCGTCGGTGGCGGCTACGCCGGACTGGCGGCAGCGGCAACGCTCGCCGAACAGCGGGTTCCGGTAACGGTATTCGAAGCCGCAAAACAGCTTGGCGGCCGCGCGCGCCGTGTCGAATACCGCGACACCGCGCTCGACAACGGGCTGCATATTCTGCTCGGCGCATACACGCAAACTCTGCGTCTCATACGGCTGGTCAATCCGGCCCATGCTGATGCGCTGTTGCGGCGCCCGCTCGAGTGGCACGTGCACGACGAGTTTCACCTTGCCGTGACACGCCTGCCCGCGCCGTTCCACGTCCTGACCGGCTTGCTGGGCGCGCGCGGCCTGAGTTTCGCGGACAAATTTTCCGCGGCGCGATTCCTGCTCGCATTGCGCAAGAAACACTATAAGCTCGCCGAGGACATCAGCGTCGAACTGCTCCTGAAGCAGCACGGTCAGGGTGAAACAATCAGGCGCGTCCTGTGGCGCCCGCTGTGCCTGGCGGCGCTCAATACCCCGCCCGCAGTCGCCTCGGCGCAGGTGTTCGTTAACGTGCTGCGCGACAGTCTCGACGCCACTGCGGCCGCGAGCGACCTCGTGTTCGCGCGCGTGGATCTCTCGGCACTTTTTCCCGAGCCAGCGGCAATCTACGTCAACGAGCGCGGCGGCACCGTGCTGCACTCGCGCCGCGTCACGGCGATCGACCCGCTGGCTGCCGGTTTCGAAATCGTTGCCGGCGATCAGCGCCAAACGTTCAGTCACGTAATCTGTGCACTCCCGCCGCATCAGGTCAATGCATTTCTGATCGGCATCACCGCACTGTCCGACATTGCCCATACCATCGAGCGCCTGCAATATCAGCCGATACACTCCGTGTGGCTGCAATATCCGGCTGCGGTGCCGCTGCCCTCGCCCATGCTGGGACTTACGCGGGGGCTCATACATTGGGTGTTTGACCGTGAAAAACTCTGCGGGCAGCGCGGCCTCGTCGGCGCGGTCATCAGCGCCGCGGGCAATCACCAGGAGTTGGCCCAGGATGAACTCCAGTTACGCGTGCACCAGGAATTGCAACAGCACGTCGGCGACCTGCCCGAACCGCTGTGGACGCGCGTAATCGCGGAAAAACGCGCGACCTTCGCTTGCACCCCCGGCATCCGGCGGCCGCCGCAAATCACGCCGCTCAGGAATTTTTATCTCGCGGGCGATTACACGGCAAGCGAATATCCGGCGACGCTCGAATCCGCCGTATGCAGCGGCATCCTGTGCGCACAGCACATTCTGCGGCAAAACTAGGCGCGACGCGTTATTCGATCAGCTTCAGCAATGCCGGTGGCAACGGCACGGTGACGCCGCGCGCGTGATCGATCCACACCACGACGACTTCGCCATCGGCAAACTTCACCGCCGGATCACCATCGCGACAAAGATCGTGCCCGACGGTAAAACTCCGGTTGCCGCGCCGTATGAGATACATGCTGACCGCAATCGTCGCCGGATAACTGATCGGCTTGATGAAATTGCAGGCGCCGCGCACCATCACCGGCC
Organism: Betaproteobacteria bacterium; assembly: GCA_043779885.1. GTDB lineage: Bacteria > Pseudomonadota > Gammaproteobacteria > Burkholderiales > SG8-41 > PALSA-1004. Next base: position 4,058 of record JAYWDM010000193.1, read on the forward strand.
CGCGGCCGTTTTCAAGCGTGGGCAAGCCGTGCGCGTCGAACCACGCGATGCGCGCCTGCTCCACGTAACGAAAATACACCGCGTTGTTGACGTGCCCCAGCGCGTCCATGTCGCCCCACCGCACCTTGATGGATTCGGTCCACAGCAACCTGCCGCGTTCGCTCATTGCCGCCTTTCGCGCAATGCATGCCCAAGCACGGCGTTATAATAGCGCACAACTGTTCGTGCCCGACCGGCCAGCCAGAGGAGTGCGCAGTGTCCGAACGCGAATCCATGCAGTATGACGTTGTGGTAGTGGGCGCCGGCCCTGCGGGCCTTGCCGCGGCAATCCGCCTGAAGCAACTTGCCGCCGAGCGCGGCCGCGACATCGGCGTCTGCGTGATCGAAAAAGGTTCCGAGGTCGGTGCACACATACTGTCCGGTGCGGTGATCGACCCGCGGGCGCTGGCCGAGTTGTTTCCGGACTGGCGGGAACTGAACGCGCCGCTTAACGCGCCGGTCAGCGAAGACCGTTTCGTCTTCCTGACGGAAAAATCGTCGTTTAAAGTGCCGTCTTTCATGCTGCCGCAGTGCTTTCAGAACCACGGCAATTATGTGATCAGCCTCGGCAACCTCTGCCGCTGGCTCGGCCAGCAGGCGGAGAATCTCGGCGTGGAAATTTTCCCCGGATTCGCCGCGGCGGAAGTTCTCTACAATGACGATGGCAGCGTCAGGGGCGTTGCCACCGGCGACATGGGCGTCAGCAAGGCAGGCGAGCCGACCGGCGCATTCCAGCGCGGCATGGAACTCGAAGCCAAGTACACTTTTTTTGCCGAGGGCTGCCGCGGCCATCTCGGCAAGCAGCTGCAGGCGCGCTTCAGGCTGCGCGACGGCGCCGATCCGCAGGTCTATGGCATAGGCCTCAAGGAACTCTGGGAAGTCCCGCCTGCGCAGCACCAGACCGGACTGGTCGTCCATACCGCCGGCTGGCCGCTCGGTGCCGACACCTATGGCGGCTCGTTCATGTACCACATGGAAAACAATCTGGTCGCGGCGGGCTACGTGGTCGGACTGGGCTACACGAACCCCTACCTCAGTCCCTACGAGGAATTTCAACGCTGGAAGACGCATCCCCTGATCCGCGCGTTTCTCGATGGCGGCAAGCGCGTCGCCTACGGTGCCCGCGCGATTACCGCCGGCGGACTGCAGGCGCTGCCCAAGCTGATTTTCCCCGGCGGCTGCCTGATCGGCGACGATGCGGGCTTCCTCAACGCGTCACGCATCAAAGGCACCCACTGCGCGATCAAGTCCGGCATGCTCGCCGCCGAATCGGCATTCGAGGCCGTGCAGGCAGGACGCGCAGGCGATGAACTTGCCAGCTATCCCGAAACGTTCAGGAAGAGCTGGCTGTTCGACGAACTCCATCGCGCGCGCAACTTCAAACCGTGGATGAGCAAGGGACTTTATACGGGAACCATGATGGTCGGCATCGACCAGGTCGTATTCGGCGGGCGCGCGCCATGGACGCTGCATCACCAGCATGCCGATCATGAAACACTCAGAAAGAAAACCGCTGCCACGCCGATCGCGTACGCGAAGCCCGATGGCGTGCTCACGTTTGACCGCCTGTCCTCGGTGTTCATCTCGAACACCAATCACGGCGAAGACCAGCCTTGCCACCTGACCCTGAAAGATGCGACGGTGCCGGTGGACGTCAACCTGGAGTTGTACGATGCGCCCGAGCAGCGTTACTGCCCGGCGGGGGTGTACGAGATCGTGCGCAATGACGATGGTTCGCAGCCGCGTCTGCAAATCAACGCGCAGAACTGCGTGCACTGCAAGACCTGCGATATCAAGGATCCGACGCAGAATATCGTGTGGATCACGCCCGAAGGCGGCGGCGGGCCGAACTATCCGAACATGTAGCTGCCCGTCTCAGGACAGCACAGCCGGCGCTCCGCGCAGCCGCCCCGCACACGCGACTGCGTGCGCATGATAGCCGGTGGCATCCCTTCCTGATTGTCTTTGGTCACGCGCGGCAACTTTGGCTGGCTTGCGCCGTTCATGGCGGATCGCAGAGTTCGGCGGCGCGTCCAATTTCCGTTACTGATTGTAGCCGGCGTCGGCAGCGTGCCGCCGGACGAACGCCGGAAAGCAGGCATTTTGCCTCGCTGCAGTTGGTGCATGGCGTTTAAGAACGAATTTTATTATTCGTAAAAACAACTATTTAATGTACACACGCCGATTCAGCCAAGGATTGTCCCGGTAACTTGGCCCGTAACTTGCTGATAAGGAGACCAGTGCTTGATCCGCGGGAAACGGGAAACGGACATGGTGATCTACCTGGAGCAATACACGGCAGCCAAATCGGCAACGGCTGCGTATCGGCAGGATGGCGCTTATGAAGACGAAATCCTGTACGCAAACTGGAATCCCGCAGTGCTGCATATGAGTCGCGAAACCTTGCCGGCCATTCCCAGCCCCGAACTGCCGGATGACCTGTCGACGGTCGATGTGGACGCGTTGCTGGGCAGGATCTATGCACTTGCGACACTGATTTAAGGCGCTGCCTCACGGCAGCGGCGGTGACGCCGGGTTCCCCTCCTCCCCCGGTGTCGCCGTATTTTTTTGCAGTAAGCAAGAACGCCGCGCAAAATCGCGGCGTTTTTGTTTTGCCGACTCAGGTCAGCGCCGCGATGATCCGTTCACGGGTAATCGGCATGTCGCGTACGCGCGCGCCCAGCGCCGCCGCAATCGCGTTGGCGATGGCCGCCGCGGTAGGGCCGGTTGCGCCTTCCCCCGCCCCCAGCGGCGGCAGGTCGGGCCGGTTGATCAGGCGCACTTCCACATGCGGCGCTTCGGTAAATTTCATGACCGGATAGCTGTTCCAGTCGCGCGACGTTACGTGCTCGCGATCGAAGGTGACCTGCTCCTTAAGCGTCATGCTTGCCGCCTGGATAACTCCGCCCTCGATCTGGTTGATCACGCCGTCGCGGTTGACGACGAGCCCAACGTCAACCGCCGCCCATGCCCGGGTCACGCGCGGTTGCGTTTCGATGTCGACTTCCGTCACGACTGCCACATAGCACCCCAGGTTTTTATAGCGCGCGAATCCCATGCCGCGTCCACGCGTACCAGCGCCCTGCGCACCGGGTTGCCACCCGGCTTGTTGCGCCGCCGCCTCGATCACCGCGCGCGCACGCGGGTCGGTGAGGTGACGCAACCTGAATTCGACGGGATCCGCGCCCGCCGCGGCCGCGAGTTCGTCCATGAACGACTCGATGGCAAACACATTTGCGTGTGCGCCCAGGCCGCGCAGTGCGGATACGCGCAGCGGCGACTGCGTGACCACATGACTGGTCACGCGCTGGTTCGGAAAATCATAAAGCGGTATCGCGTTACGGTGGCTGCCGCCCGCCGGCAGCGGCGGATCCACCGGTGTGGCGGCAGGTTTTGGCGCGCCCAGATGCCACGCCGCGAGGAGGTTGACGCCGTCCCTGCCCGCGGGGCGCGTGCTGTGCGGATAGCTCCACACGTCCATGTGCCAATCGAAAATGCGGCCGCCCGCATCCAGCGTGGCGCCGATTTTCACCAGCATCGCCGGCCCATACGGCTCCCACGCAAACTCATCCTCGCGCATCCACTGCACCTGCACGGGACGCCCCGGCACGGCGCGCGCGAGCAGCGCCGCATCGAGAGCGACATCGTCAGCGCCGTTGTGCCCGTAACAGCCGGCCCCATCAACATGCGTGATCGTCAACGCATCTACCGCCACGTCCAATGCCTTGGCCAGCTCGCGGCGCAGCGGATGTATGCCCTGACTATGGGTCCACACTTCGTAATGACCGTCCGCGAATCGCGCGACCGCGCATGACGGCCCCATCGACGCATGCGCAATATAGGGCCGCGTATAGGTCGCCGCCAGGGTTTGGGCGCCGCGCGGCTTCGCTTGCGCATCCGATTTTTCGCTGATGACATCGACGCGTGCCGCCTGCGCCAGCAGATATTCGCCGGGCGTCACGTCGGCGGGCAGTCCCTTGTCGTTATGCCATTGGGCGCTGCGCGCGACACGCCGCGCGGCACGGATCGCCTGCTCTTCGCGCGCGGCGACTACACCCAGGAAGCTGCCGTCGCGAACGACCGCGATAACGCCCGGCATGGCCTGCGTTTCAGTAACGTCGACCGACGTCAGACGTGCCGCATACGCGGGCGGACGAACGATGCGGCCGTAGAGCATGCCGGACAAGTCCATGTCCTGGACGTACGCGGGAACGCCGGTGATTTTTGCCGGCAGATCGCGACGCGCCACCGCGGCGCCGATGTATTTGTGCTCGGCCGCGGGCTTGGGCGCGGTCTGCGCAGTCGCCTCGCGCTTGAGCATTTGATCGTCGCCAAGCTCCCAATAGTCGACGGCACCGGCGGGGCCGGTCACCCGGCCGTCGGCGACCGTTACTTTCTCCAGCGAGACGCCGAGCTTCACGGCTGCGCGCTGCAGCAGCAGTTCGCGGACTTCGGCGCATGCGTAACGCAGTGCGACCGCGCTTTCCTCGATGGAACGGCTGCCCGATGTGATGCCTTCATCGGGGCCGCGCACCGTGGCTGCGGTCTCCAGCCTGATACGCTCAATCGCCACGTCGAGCTCGTCGGCAACCACCTGCGTAAGCGCGGTCAATATGCCCTGCCCGATTTCGACCTTGCCGGTATAGACCGTGACCGTGCCATCGCGATTGATACGCAGCCAGCTATCAAGCCGGCGGTTGATTTCAAGACTGCCGGGCAGTTTGCGCGGCGAATTCATCGCGCCGCCTCCGGCCTGCCCGCGATGGCGCGAACGGCGTCCTGCCGCCCGTTCATACCGCGGCCTCGCCGGCTGCGCGCTGCACCGCGCGCAGAATCCGCACGTGCGTGCCGCAGCGACACAGGTTGCCGTCGAGCGCTGCGCGAATTTCCGCCTCGCCCGGGTGCGCGTTGCTTTGAAGCAGCGCATATGCCGTCATGATGATGCCGCTCGTGCAATAACCGCATTGCGCCGCCTGCTCGGCGATGAACGCACTTTGCAGCGCGTGCATCCCGTCGCTGCTGCCGATGCCTTCAATGGTCGTAATGCGCTTGCCGGCGACGGCCGCAAGCGAAATGTCGCACGACTGCACGGCCTTGCCGTCGATCACGACGGTGCAGGCGCCGCACATGCCGAGCCCGCACCCGAAGCGCGCGCCTTTCAGCTTCAAATCATTGCGCAGGATGTACAGCAGGGGCGCTTCGCCGTCCGCATCGACCGTGTGCTGGCGCCCGTTGACTTCGATGGTTGTCGGCATTCGGGCAATCTCCGCGTCAGGCCAGCGCCGCTTTCACGCGCGGGCGCGTGAACGGCAGATCACGCATGCGCACGCCCGTGGCATTGGCAATCGCATTGGCAATTGCCGCCACCGTCGGGCCCTGTGATCCTTCGCCCGTGCCCAGTGATTTTTCGTCGGGGCGACTGAGCAGCACGACATCCACCGCGGGCACTTCCGGAAACGTCAGGATCGGGTAATCCGCCCACGAACGCGTTTGCACGCGCTGGCTGTCATACGTGACCTGCTCCTTGAGTGACCAGCTCGCCGACTGGATGATGCCGCCTTCGATCTGGTTCACAACGCCATCGGGATTGATGATGAGGCCCGCGTCGACCGCCGCCACGGCTTTGCGCACGCGCACGTCCCCCGTGCGCCGGTCGATTTCCACATCGGCGATCACGGCCACATAAGCCGCAAGGTTTTTATACTTCGCGAATCCGATGCCGCGGCCACGCGTGCCGTCGCCCTTGTGCCCGGGCTGCCAATTGGCCTTGCGGGCGACTGCTTCAATCACCGCGCGTGCCCGCGGGTCGTGCAGGTGGCGAAGCCGGAATTCGACCGCGTCCGTGTTCGCCATCGCCGCGAGCTCGTCCATAAACGACTCGAGCGCAAACACATTGGCGTAGGCGCCGAGCGTGCGCAGCGCAGAGGTGCGCAACGGCATCTCCAGGAGGTAATGCAGGACGACGCGTTGATTCGGAAACTCATACAGAGGCACCGCATTGCGGTCCGCCGCGCCGGCCGGTTGCGGGCTGTTTGCCGGCGCGCCCATCGCAAGCGGATTTGCGATGTGCCAGCCGGCCAGCAGATTGCTGCCCGCCCCGCCCGGACGCGTGCTGTGCGGATGGCTCCAGACGTCGTGCTGCCAATCGACGACCTGTCCGCGTGCGTCCAGCCGCGCTTTGAGTTTCATTACCATCGGCGAACCATAGGGCTCCCAGCCGAATTCATCCTCGCGCATCCACTGCAGCTTGACCGGCCTGCCGCCAGTCGCGCGCGCTACCAGCGCTGCATCGCATGCGACGTCATCGGCGCCGTTGTGCCCATAACAGCCCGAACCTTCAACGTGCACGGCGGTGACATCTGCTTCACTCATGCGCATGACGCGCGCGAGATGCTGACGCAGCGGATATACCCCCTGGCTGTGCGTCCACACCGTGAGTTTGCCGTCTTTTATCTGCGCCACCGCGCATGACGGACCGATCGATGCATGGCACATGTAAGGCCGCGTATACGTTGCGTCAACCGTTACCACCTGCCCGCCGCCGGCCTGCGCGCTCACTTTTGAATTCACCAGCGAGTCGCGCGACGGCAGTTTTTGCAGATAATCAAAGAGCGCCATGCCCTGCGGCGGCAGATCGGGCGCCTCTTTCCATTTGGCGCCGGCACGCAACACCTGCGCCGCTTTGATCGCCTGCTCCTCGCGTCCGGCAGCCACGGCCAGAAAACTGCCGTCGCGCACCACGGCGACGACACCCGGCAGCGCGCGCACCGCTGCTTCGTCGCACGACTCGAGTTGCGCACGCGGCGACGCGGGACGCACGACGCGCCCGAACACCATGCCCGGCAGCCGCAGATCCTGCACATAGGCAATGCCGCCGGTCACTTTGTGCGGAATGTCGCGGCGTTTGACGGATGTGCCGATAATTTTGTGTTGCGCCGGCGGCTTGGGGGCTACGCGCGCAGTCGCTTCGCGCTTGAAGTTCGCGTGCTGCGCAAGTTCCCAGTACGTGGTCCTGACGGCGCCCGCACTCACGGTGCCATCGCTGACGGCGAGTTGGTCCGCGGCGACGCCCAAACTCGCGCCGGCGAGCTGCAGCAGAATTCCGCGCGCTTCGGCCGCCGCATAACGCAGCGCGCTGCCGCTGTTTTCAACCGACAGACTGCCTGCGGTCATGCCTTCATTGGGACTGCGCGACGTGTCCGCCGAAACCATTTGCACACGTTCGTACGCGACGTCGAGTTCTTCCGCGGCAATTTGTGCAAGCGCCGTGAGTATGCCCTGCCCGAGTTCAACCTTGCCGGTAAACACCGTCACGGTGCCGTCGGCATTGATGCGCAGCCAGCCATCGAGCATGCGGTTGGTGTTGAGGCTGCCCGGCAGGACGGGCCGCGCGGCAAGTTGCTGTGCCAGGCCGCCTGACGCCAGACTGAAACCAACCATGATGGCGCCGCCGCGTTTGAGGAAATCGCGGCGGTGGGGCGCAAACGGGATGTTCGTCTTCACGCGGCTGTCTCCCGCGCCGCGCGCTGGATCGCGCGCACAATCCGGTTATGCGTCCCGCAGCGGCAGAAGTTCGCCGCGAGCGCCTTCCTGATCTGCGCTTCGGTTGGGCGGGGGTTCCGGTCGAGCAGGGTCTTGGCGGTCATGATCATGCCGTTCGCGCAATATCCGCATTGCGCCGCCTGCTCTTCGATGAAGGCCTGTTGCAATGCATGCGGCTTCGCGGCGGATCCCAGTCCTTCTATCGTCGTGATCCCCTTGCCGGCGACGGTGGACAGCACGGTGACGCATGAACGCACCGCCCTGCCCTCCACCACCACGGTGCACGCGCCGCATTGGGCAAAGCCACAACCATACTTGGCGCCGTTCAATTCAAGATCGTTACGCAAGACGTAGAGCAGCGGCGTATCGCCGGCCGCGTCGACACTGTGCGCCTTGCCGTTGACCGTAATATTGATTGCCATGATTCCCCTGAAAAAAATGCCGCACCCGACGGCAATTTCCGAATTTTCGATAAAACATCAACTTATATGATGCATATTGCCATTCCGCGGGGGGCACGGCAAAAATATTTGACCGCACGCGGTTTAGGTCTATACTTTTCCCACTATCTGGATGGAGGGGCCTGCCCATGCAGACTGAAACCGAGTCTCTCAAAAAACGCATTTACGAACTGCATCTCGAACACCGCGACCTCGATGACATCATAGGCAAACTGGCGGAAAAACCCGGCCAGGATCAACTGCAGTTGCAGCGCCTGAAGAAGAAAAAACTCTTTGTCAAAGACCAGATCTCGCATCTGGAACGGCAACTCACCCCGGACATCTCCGCATAGCCGCCCCACCCCGCGCTGCGTCGCTCACTGCCTGCGTGCGGTCAGTGCGACATAGGCGGCGAACGCGCCGAGCAGGACGAACCACACCAGCGCCCACCCGGCAATTGACAGAGTGAGCAGGGTCCAGCCGACTTCCGCGCATTCGCCCGAACCGCGAAAAACTTTTGCGAACGCGTCGAACAGCGGGAACTTGTTGAGCATGTACGTGAGCCCCGGCCCGCATTCGGGCACCTTGTCTTTCGGCAGGTGCTGCAACCACACATGCCGTGTCGCAATGCTGGCGCCGATGAGGCTGATGATGACGAGCAAGGAGCTGTATACGCCGGCGCCGGTACGACCAGGACCATGCAGCGCGCCCAGCAGAAATACCGTCATCAATGCAATAAACGCGACGCGCTGCAGGATGCACAGCGGGCACGGATCCTGGTATTCGTGGTACTGCAGGTAAAGACTGAAAGCGAGTAACCCGGCGCACACGAGAAATCCGGCGAGGTACCCCTGGCGCGGCGTCAATCGCAGATCCATCGATAGTCCTCCTTCAAATGCGGGTCAGACATAGGCGATCAATCGTCCGCATGCAATGATCGCGATCCACAGGGTCAGCGACGCCGCGGCGTGCAGGCGCGCGCTCACCGGCGCCGCGACCGCGCAGTCCCAGCTTCCCGCCGAGCGAAAGACGCCCGTGTGAAAAGCGGCGGCATTGGTTGCGGCGACCATCAGCAACGTCAGTTTCAGCAGAAAGGCGCGATTGCCGACAAATTCGCCGGCATGCGCCGAAAACATCAGCAAGCCGGTTGGCACGATGACCAGCAATGCCGCCACGGACCATGGCAGCAGATGCAGTGCCAAACCGCGCACCGACAAGCCGCGCGAAAGGCCGAGCAGCCGCAGATCGAACATGATTGCCGCGCCGACCAGAATGACGAAGCCGCAGATGTGCAATACCTCGACCGCCGGGTACAGCCACAGCTCGCCGCGCATCGCGACGGCGAGCGGATTTTGTTCGACCGCGTGCAGGATCGCATCGCCCGGCGCCGGCGCCATCAGCGCAATTCAGTCGTTTTCGCGTTTACCGTGATGCGTTCGGCGCGCATCTCTTCCGGCTTGCTCCGATTCTGGTAACCGACCACCGCGACAGCGGTGCCGGGCTTGAGATCGGCGGCGGCGAGGCCGCGGTATTCCATGCGTGACGGCGGCGCCAGCACCACGAGCCAGGTCTTGCCGGCAGCCTGCAGCCTGATATGGCCATGCGGATGCTCATACCCTGACTCCTTGATAACCCCGCTTACGCTAAGCGCGGCGGCAGTATCGTACTCGCTCCAGCCGTGATGCGCACGGGCATCAGGCGCAACCAGCAATAAGCCCAACAAAAAAAACACTGCCTGCAGCATGATTCACACCTCCTGCGCGTTGCCATCACGATGGCATTCCGGCCGCGCGCAAATTCTAGCACGCATGGGGCCACACGCTTGTTACGCCACGGCGGCGCCGCTACAATCGGCTGGCAGCAGACCGCGTGCCCTGCACGCGCGCCCGCCGTAATACATCGCTACCCGGAGGAATTTGCCGCGCATGCAACTTCGATTGACTATCGTCAGTGCTTTGCTGTTGCCCGCGGGCGCTGTGGTGGCGCAACAGTACCCCGACAAGCCCGTAACAATCGTCGCCCCGTTCCCTGCCGGCGGTTCGGTCGATCTGGTTGCGCGCGCCGTGGCCCAGCAGATGAGCGAGCTGTGGAAGCAGCCGGTCATGGTGACCAACCGGCCCGGCGCAGGCGGCAACATCGGGGCTGAACTGGTCGCCCGCGCGGCGCCCGACGGGTATACGCTGCTCATGGGAACCACCGCCCTCGCAAGCAGCCCGGCGCTTTACTCGAAACTCGCCTACGATCTGCTGCGCGATCTCGCACCGGTCAGTCTCGTCGTCACGATGAGCAACGTGCTGGTGGTGCATCCGGCGCTGCCCGCGCGCTCGGTGGCGGAACTCCTCGCTCTCGCCAGGGCCAAACCAGGCATGCTCAATTCCGCGTCGGCGGGGGTCGGCAGCTCGAACCATCTCGCTCTGGTGCTTTTCAATACGATGACCGGCGCCGGTATCGCGCATATCCCCTACAAAGGGGCCGCACCTGCGGTTGCCGATGTAATGGGCGGGCACGTTGCGATGACGTTTGTGCCGATTGCCGCCGCGGTGCCACCCGTAAAATCCGGCAGGTTGCGCGCATTGGGCGTGACGGGGGCGGCGCGTTCGCCCGCGCTGCCCGACGTGCCGACGATCGACGCAGCCGGCGTCACCGGTTACGAAGCGACATCCTGGAACGCCCTGCTCGCGCCCGGAACAACCCCGCGCGAAATCGTAATAAGAATCCACGCCACGCTGGCGGAAAGCCTGCGCGCGGCCAGGGTCCGGGAAATCCTCGCGAACGCGGGCGCGGACGCTGCCGGCAACGCGCCTGACGAACTGGCGAAGTTCCTGCGCGAGGAAATGGCGAAATGGGACAAAGTGGTCAAAACCGCCGGCATCCAACCTGAATAGATCCGTCCCGGTGCTCATTGCTCGTCTTGGCAATAGAATGACGATTGCCCGCACCAGGCGCCTTGCCATCACCAATTCTGGCTGCAACGCACACGTGTTTCATTATGTTAGGCACTCTTAGAATTACCTCCGATATCGTCATCGACGACGCCGAACTCACGGAGCAGTTCGTGCGGGCGTCGGGCCCTGGCGGGCAAAACGTGAACAAGGTTTCCACCGCGGTGCAACTGCGTTTTAACGTCTACGCGTCGCCGTCGCTGCCATGGGACGTGCGCGCGCGCCTCGTCAGTCTCGCCGGCAAGCGCGTCAACGCCGCCGGCGAACTGATGATCACCGCACAGCGCTTCCGCACGCAGGCGCAGAACCGCCTGGATGCGCGCGAACGGCTGGCGAGCCTGATCCGCGCCGCGCTGCATGCGCCGAAACCGCGCCGCAAGACCAAACCAACCGCCGCATCGAAACGGCGGCGCCTGGACAACAAGCACCGGCGCGGCGAAATCAAGGCCAGTCGCGGCGGCAAGCTCGACTGAATACGGCCATACGACCGGGAAAAAGTGTGCCGCCGCGCTGGAATAGACCGCCATCCGGCGTTGTTATAGCATGCGGGTGCGGTCAATGCCCCCGCATGAATTCCTGCATATCAAACTTTATTGGAGAGAGCTGAATGAACAAAATATTCCTGTCCGCAGGCCTTGCCGTGATGCTGGGCGCCGGTTACACACTCACTGCGTTTGCGCAGGCGAAGCCCGAAACACTGCTCAAACAACGCCAGGCAGCAATGACTTTGCAAGGCAAGTACTGGGGCCCTCTTGGCGGCATGGCCCAAGGCAAGGTTCCGTACGACGCGGCCGTGGTTGCGCGCAACGCGGGTTATCTCGACGCGTTGAGCCATATGCCGTGGGACGGCTTCAACGTGAGCACCAAGGACATGAAGAGCCAGGCGCTGCCGGCGGTCTACACGGATGCCGCCAAGTTCAAGGAGGCCGGGGAACGTTTGCAAAACGAAGTCTCCAAACTTGTTGCCGTGAGCAAGGGCGGCGACGAAGCTGCGGTGAAAGCGCAACTTGGCGCTGTCGGCAAGGCCTGCGGCGGCTGTCACGAATCATTTCGCGAGAAGCAGTAACCTGATAGGTTCGCCGCGAGCCCCGCTATCGCG
>JAYWDM010000194.1:0-6110 GCA_043779885.1 Betaproteobacteria bacterium
TCAAACTCGCGCGGGCCGACCTCACGGGGATCTGGTTGATCGATGCTGACGGACGCGCGCGGATCGGCGAATCACAGGAACCGCAGTCTGGTGTACTCAACCGGTTGTGCTGGCAGCGCTACGAATCGGAATCCTATTTGGTGCATCCACAGGCCTTGGCACGTTTCATCGAACATGAGACAGCGGTGCCGGCAGCGCAATCCGTGCGGACTTTTTTTACCGCGCTATTCGGTGCTGAACTCAGCGACGCCTTCTGGCACAAGCCGCTTGCGCCCCCACCGCTGGTGGAAAACTATCTCCGTACGACCAAGGCATGCACTGAAATCATCAGCGCCTTGCTGCAAGAATGCGGCATCCACGGCATTGATTACACGCGCTTTGACGAAATCGCTTCCACGTTTCAAGCCGAAGAGATCCATCCAGAAATTATCGCGAAGCTCGATTTCATCCAACGCGCCTTCAGCCTATGAGCAGCTTCGAAGTCCCGCAGCCGATCCTCAACTCGCCCTACACGGAGCCGCGTGAGCATTGGTGGATAGTCGAGGGCCAGCCGCTCGAACGCCGCCGCGGTCGTCGACCGGCGATGTATTACTACCACGAGCCGACGCGTGACTCAGCGGAGCGTGGTGGTCATCACGTTGAACTCAAGCGCGTGAACCTGATCCGGGAGCGGCTGGCGGCCTGGCGGCAGCAAGGTTGGCCAGGCGTCTCTCGGATGACGCTCGATCTGTTGCGCTATTGGCGCTCGGACGAGCGCCGCCAGCGCTTGTTCTTCGCGCAGCTGGAAGCGGTGGAAACTATTGTTTTTCTGACCGAGGCACGCGCCGATCTGCGCCAAGGCATAGAGACTCCGCACGACGAAACTAGCGACGAGGCCCAGGCCGCGGGCTATACGGGGTTTCGACGCTATGCGTGCAAGATGGCAACCGGCGCTGGCAAGACCACCGTGATGGGCATGCTGGCGGCATGGAGCATACTCAACAAAACCACTAGCCGAGGCGACGCGCGGTTTTCCGATGCGGTGCTGGTGGTTTGTCCCAACGTCACGATCCGCGACCGTTTGGCCGAGCTGGATCCGGCGCTGGGCCCGGCAAGCCTCTACCGTACTCGCGATCTGGTGCCGGCCCATCTCATGCCACAGCTTAGTCAGGGCAGGGTACTGGTTACCAACTGGCATGGTTTCGCGCCGCAGGTGCCCGCCACAGCCGGGGATGGCGGCAAGGTGGTTAAGGCGGGCATGCCGGTGCAGACCACCGAAACCGTCCGCATCGGCGAGCGCAACGACACCAAGCGCGGCACCCGCTGGCTGACGCGAGAAACCTTGCACCTGCAAATCGCGAACGGGCTTATCGACGTGCTTGTCGGCGATCCGGATACCGACACCAGCCTCAAAATCCGCTCGACCCGCTATCTCGAAAGCGACACGGCGGTGGTCAACCGCGTGCTGCGCGGCGTCGGTGGGAAGAAGAACATCCTGGTCTTCAACGACGAGGCCCACCACGCTTACCGGGTCAAGGTCGACCGCCCCGAGGATTGGGACGAGATGGACGCGGAGGAACGCGAAGAATGGCTGTCGGACCAGACCGAGGCCACCGTGTGGATCGATGGTCTCGATCGCATACACAAACTACGCGGCATCAACGCGTGTATCGACCTCTCAGCGACACCTTACTGGTTGAACCGTGTCGGCCAGGAGGCCAACCGACCTTTCCCCTGGGTGGTCAGCGATTTCGGTCTCATTGACGCGATCGAGAGCGGCCTGGTCAAAATTCCGCAGCTTGCGGTCCGCGATCCGACGGGCGCGGACATTCCCGGCTACTTCAACATCTGGCAGTGGATCATGCAGCCCGGCCGCTTGACTGCCGCTGAGCGCGGCGGCAAGCGCGCCAGCCCCAAACCCGAAGCGATCCTCAAATGGGCGCATCATCCCATTGCCCTGCTCGGTGGCCTGTGGGCCGCCACGGCACGGGAATGGCAGGTGGCAGGTGGCGAAGATCGCCCGCCGGTCTTCATTATCGTGTGCAAGAACACCACCCTCGCGAATGTCGTTTATGGATGGCTCGCGGAGGGACGTTGCCCAGCGGGGATCCCGCCCTCCAAATTGGATGCCTTTCGCAACACCAATGAGGCAAGCAACACCATCGTCGTTCATTCAAAAGTGTTCGACGATACCGACAGCGGCAACGCCAGAGGCGATGACGCACGCTGGATGCGCTTCACGCTGGCCACGGTCGGGCGCCGGGACTGGCCCGCCGATAACGTCGGGCGCCCGATCATGCCCGCCGGCTTTGTCGAATTGGCCACCAAGCTCGGCCGCGACGTTCATCCGCCCGGTCGCGACGTTCGCTGCATTGTCAGTGTGGGTATGCTGACCGAAGGTTGGGATTGCAATACCGTCACGCACATCGTGGGCCTGCGCCCCTTCATGTCGCAGCTCTTATGTGAACAGGTCGTGGGTCGCGGACTGCGCAGGACGCGCTATGAGGTTGACGAACAGGGAATGATGAGCGAGGAAGTGGCAAAGATCTTTGGCGTCCCGTTTCAAATCGTGCCCTTCAAAGCGAATCCGGCTGGCGCCACACCGGTCGACGCGTCGCGCCGCAAACATGTGCAGGCAATGCCTGAACGCGCGCATTTCGAGATTCAGTTTCCACGGGTCGAAGGGTATACCCAAGTGGTCCGCAATCGGGTCACCGTCGACTGGCAGTCTGTGGCCGACATGACCCTGACACCCGAAAGCATCCCACCTGAAGTCACGATGATGAGCCTGCATGGGACGAATGCAGGGCGCCTGAGCCTGCATGGCCCCGGTCGGGCAGATCAGGTCAGCCTGGCAGGCTTTCGCCGGGAACGGCGCTTGCAGGAATTAATCTTTGACGTCGCGACGCACCTTGCGCGGCTGATGACGGACGACGGACACTGCGAGATTCCACCGCGAACGCTGTTTCCGCAATTAGCCGCCATCGTCAACAAGTTTGTCACCGACCATGTCACCGCCCCTCCGCCGGCGGACAAAAAAGATCTATTCCTCGCGCCCTACTACGGCTGGATGGTCGAAACCTTACGCGGCGCGATACGCGGCGATATCGAACAAGAAGATCAGATCGAACTGCCGGTACTAGAACGAACGCGTGCAGCTGGCTCAACCAAGGATGTGGATTTCTGGACCAGCCGCCCGGTGGTTGAGGTGCGCAAGAGTCATGTGAATTTCGTGGTTGCCGATACGGACAAATGGGAGCAGTCGGCGGCTTATCACATCGACAACCACGCTACGGTCACGGCCTTCGTGAAAAATGCGGGCCTCGGGCTCGGGATTCCTTATCTGCACAATGGCGAGCAGCACGAATATCTGCCGGACTTCGTTATCAGGATCGGAAACGCGGAACAATTTCTGCTGCTCGAAACCAAGGGCTACGATCCGCTGAAGGCCGTCAAACAGGCCGCTGCGGAACGCTGGTGTGCGGCGGTTAATAATTGCGCCGAATACGGCGTGTGGCGCTATGCGCTGGCGACCTCGCCGAATCAGGTGCGGGAAATTCTGGACGTCCAAATAGGCTAGCGGGACGAGCGGGGAATCTTTTCGCATCGTCACGGTCTTTGACGTGCCAGCGCAACGATTGCACCGCGCCTCAGCCCGCGCGCTCGCCCAAGACCTGCCTGCCGAGTGTCATCATGTGCACCTGGTCCGGGCCACCGGCCTGGCGGTACCAGCCCGCATAGAGGCCGATTTCGACCGTGAAGTATTCGGCGGCGAAGCCGCCGGCGCCAGGGTTCTACCTGCTGCGATCGATGACGATCTGAGCCAAAAGTGGAACGGTGCTCTTAGCCCCCACGATCGTGGCGCGCGTGTCCGTCGCGCCCATGCCTGAGCGTTAGGGACACTGTAGGGACACGGGACACCACCCCCGCTTTGCGCCGAGTTTTTAATCTGCTTGCCGGCGCAGCACGCGACCTTGGCAGCGGGCCTCACAATCCGGTCGGGCACCGCCTGCCTCGCGCATGGACGGGTAGAATGTGCGCCATAGGAGTCAGGCAACTCCAATCACATTGGCCCAATGCAGCGCGTCTACCGATCGTGCGCTGGCGCAAACGGCGCCGCGAACATCTTCCGTATCCGGTAAGATGCGGCGAACGCAAACCGAGGGGTCCTCATGGCGAACGCCGAAATCGTCGAACGCGAAGCCGGGGCGCTGTCCGGCTGGATCATGCTGCCCGTGTGGCTCACCGGGGCCTGCGTCGCACTCTGGACGTTCTTCGCACCGTTGACGCAGCGCGGCGGCGAGCCCGCGGTGGCAGCCATTTTTGCCGTGCCGGTCCTGCTGTTTCTGGCCAAGGGCTTTCTCACCTTGCAACCTAATCAAGCGGCAGTGACGGTGTTCTTCGGGCGCTATGCCGGCACCCTGCGCAGCGACGGTTTCTTCTGGGTGAATCCATTCTACAAGCGCCAGCGTTTGTCGTTGCGCGCGCACAATTTGAACACCCCAACCTTGAAGGTCAACGATCGCGCCGGCAACCCGATCGAAGTGGCGGCGGTGATCGTCTGGCGCGTGCTCGATACGGCGTGTGCGACGTTCGATGTCGAAGACTATGTCGCCTATGTCACCATGCAAAGTGAATCGGCCGTGCGCCAGGTGGTGAGTGCGCGTTGGTACGATGGCGATGAACACGGGCACGAGTCACTGCGTAGTGACCTCGATTCTGTCGCGCGCCTGCTGATTGAAAGTATCCAGTTGCACGCCGCGCTGGCGGGACTCGAGATCATGGAAGCACGCATTTCACATCTGGCGTACGCGCCGGAGATCGCAGGGGCGATGCTGCGTCGGCAACAGGCGGCGGCGATTGTCGCCGCGCGCACATTGATCGTCGAAGGCGCGGTCAGCATGGTCAAACTGGCGATCGAGCGCCTGGAGGCGGAAGGCGTGGTCAAGCTTGGTGACGCCGAAAGGGTGCGTCTCGCGACGAACCTGATGACGGTGCTGGTCGGTGATAACCAGGCCCAGCCGGTGGTATCTGTAAGCTCACGCGCGTAAATCAATGGACTTCAAGCGCCTGTCGCCGGCATTCATCGTGACCAGTGTGACCGCAAACCTGATGCTCGCGGGCGGACTCACCGGACTTTTCGCACCGAGCGTCGTGCCCGTCCTCGCGGGACCGTTGCTCGCCTGGTCGTTGCTTGGCGTCGGCACCGTGCTCGAACTGATGGCCATCGGCGGCCTGTTCGCCGCCATGTCGCGGCCGCGCAATCCAGCGAAGAATTTGCCCTGAGCACGCGGCTGGCTGCACGACGTAGCTATCGGCGCGCCAAATTTCGCGCCTGATGTCACGCCTGTTGTCGTCGCCGCCCCTCACGCCGCTGGTGCTGCACACGCTGTGGGATATCGGGGCCTGGTTGTTGACGATTGCAACGCTGAGTTATCTGTATTGCGGTCACCGCGTGCTGTACCGGGAGAGTCCGCTGCGGCGGGTCGCGCCTCGTTGCTATCGCGGGAAGAGATCTTCGCGGCGGCGCGGAACGCGATCACGTTCGAAAAGCGTCCTGATAGCCGCCGCAAGCGAACCGCGCTCTTCGCGCTCGGTACGTTCGGGGAATACACCGAGAAGCTCGCGAACTTCCTGTGCTGCCTGCCGCAGTTTCCGGCCCCCGACAAACAGTGCAGCGCGGACAGTCGCGAAGGCGTTCTTCGGCTGGCTGGCAACCAGATAGCCAAAGCCGAAGACTGCCTGCACGATCCTGACGCGCGCGGCCCAAGCGCGTCACCGCGGATCACCAGCGCAGCAAACGCGGTCCCAGCCAGGCGCCGAGTGCGGCAGGCGTCACGATGCCGAGCACGTACCACAGGGCGAGAAAAGGCGCCGCCATTTCCGGACAATGCAGCGAATAGACAAACGCCGCGATCGCGCCGGACAACAGTCCGGCCGTGGCACCGGCCAGGCGCAGACGGGTGGGCGCGAGGCCCGCCAGGGTCCACATCGCACCGGCGAACACCGGGATGGCCAGCATCGCGATCAGCAGTGGGCACACGGTCCAGGTCTTGCCGAAAATGAGCTGGGCGCGCTGCGTCGGCTCGGCGACGAGGAGCGTAGCGATCGCCAGCATCCACAGCGCCGCG
>JAYWDM010000195.1:0-6101 GCA_043779885.1 Betaproteobacteria bacterium
CTCTACGCCGAAAGCGCGGACAGCATCGCGCTGCGCGCGGCGCAAATCGCCGATCGCAAGGCGCAGGGAAATCTGGTGGGCGAACGCAAAGGCCGGCCGACCAAACGCGAGCGGCGCCAGATCATCAGGTTTCGGGAGGGCGGGTGACAGCGGTGAAGAGGTGAGCGAGTGCGTAGGCTCGCTTCGCACGACCGCGCTGCCCGTAGGATGGGTAAAGGAACGTAACCCATCGCTAGTCGGGTAGGGTGGGCAACTTGTTGCCCACGCGGATTAATCTATGCCTGAATGTTATCCCGGAATACGCGGCGCTTCTTCCGGGCTACGCACACGTGTATGGGCGGGAAACCGTCCCGGGTCCGGACGGCCCGCCAATAGCTGCGTCCAGTTCTTCGGCAACTGTATCTGTTTGCCGACCGGGTAGCCAAGAAAACCATTGTGCGCGAACACGTAGGCGTTATTGCGCAGCGGGTCGCCGCCGACGGCGATCATGTAATCCTCGGGCTCCCACACGATGGGCACCCTGCGGTCGGGATCGTCCGATGCATAAAACACCGGCGGGATGCGGCCGTTCATCACGTCGTCCTTCAGGTCCCACACGCCGCGTATGTTCCAGTCGCGCAACTGGCGCTCGAACTCCCGCGCAGTCACGCGCGCATGCTCGAACAAATATTTTTTCACGTCCGCTTTCGACCAGCCGGCGCGGGCAATGGTCTCGGCGATGATCGGGCTGATGACGGCCAGCGGCCGCAGCGTGCCGTTGCCGTGGCTGGTGGTGAACGTGATCTGCCAGTTGTTGAACTTCACCAGTGAATCGGCGAGGTACGGCAGCATCTCTTCGGGCGTGCTGCCGGTGACCGACGAGAGCGAGCCGCCGCCGGTGTAGCGCGCGATGGTGACGGTGTTGTCGCCGGCCGTGAAGCCCATTTCGACGGAGGTCGGCTCCCACCCGATGGCCGTCAGCACTTCTTCATTTTCCGCGAGCACGACGCGCCAGGTGTTGCCGAATGTGGCCTTGTCGGTCTTGTGCGGCAGAAATCCGGCCACGTTGCGCAGGTAAAGGCGCCAGAAGCGGCCGACCGAAGTGTTGGGCATGAAGCCGTCGCGCAGCGCACCCTGCGTGTAGTTAAAGCCGAGTTCCTTGATGATCGGGCCGTTCAGGATGATCAGCGTGTCGCCGCCCGGCGTATTGCCACTGTGCTCGACACCGTACTCGGGGTCGCACATCGCTTCGATCAGCGCGACCAGCACGGGCATGTACTCGGGCCGGCAGCCGGCCATCACGCCGTTGACTGCAACGTTCCACACGGTGGCGGCGCGCCGGTCGGGCAGCAGCACGCCGAGCACTTCGTCCGCGTCGCGGTCGGTAAAGCGCAGGAAGGAATCGATCGCATCGCGCGTCGGTGGCACGATGGGCAGGCCGTCGGAGAACTCGTGTTGATAGAAGTAGCGGTTGACTTCATTGAAGCCGCCCTTGACGACGATATCGCGCGGGCCGGGTTCGGTCGTCTCGCCCTGGGTTGCGGGTGCGGCGGTCAGGTTGTCGATGACGGCCTGCATGGTCACGCCGAGTATGTCGCGTCTGAGATCGTCCGCGCTCTTGTTGCCGATGTGGCCGGGCACCAGCGCCAGCGGAATGTTCGGCATGCCGAGCCCGATCGACGTGGCGGCGGCCTGCTTGAAGAAACCCTCGCACGTGAGCGACGAGGTCGGATAACCGGCCGCTTCGCATGCCGCACTCGCCCGCAACACGGCGGGCGTGCAGCTGCCTCAACACGCCATGCCGGAGATGACGGCATCCACCCCGAGCTCTTTGAAGCGCGCGGGCAATGCGGCGAGCGCTTCTTTCTCCTCGCCGCCATGCGTGCTGCCGAAGTCGCGCCAGCTCACAAACTTCACGCCGGGAAACTGCTGCTTAAGACCCTCTTCGAGCAGCGTGAACACTTCGTCGCCCTTGAACAACTGGTCCCACAGTTGCGCGACGGTCTTGCCTTCGAGCGTGTCAAGGCGGGGTGCTAACGCGCGCGTGCGCTGCTGGCGCGCACCGCGCGGCCAGTGCGCTTCGTAGTATCCGTCGTTACTTCGTTCAGACATCTGTGCTCCCTGGTTTTTCCTCATTTCACAGACCGACTCTCACCTTCCCCTTCAAGGGGAAGGCCGGGATGGGGATGGGTTTATTGTGTGCCCGGAGTTGGACCCATCCCCTCCTCAGTCCTCCCCTTGAAGGGGAGGAAGAATATGACGTGCAGTGTTACTGCTTCACCATGCCCAACTCGGTCAGCACGTCTTTCAGAATTTCGTATTGCGCCTTGAGACTCTTGCCGAGGTCGGCGCTGTTCATATAATCCGCTTCCCACTGGTTCTTCTCGACCGCCTGGCGCCACGCGTCGGTTTTCACCAGGCGCTGGAACACGCCATCCCAATAGCGCACCTGCTCCGCGGTCAGGCTGCGGGCGCCCATCACGCTGCGCGGCAGATCGAAAATCACGTCGTACCCCTGTTCCTTGAACGTCGGCACCGCGGCGAGCGGTCCGCCCGAACGCTGTTTGGACGCGATGCCGAGGATGCGGATTTTCTGCGCTTCGAGCAGTGGCAGAAAATTTCCCGGCGTGACGGCGACGATGTCGACGTGGCCGCCGAGGAGTGCTGCCACTGCTTCGCCGGACGACGCGTAGACGACGATCTTGAGTTTTTTGGCGTCAGCGCCGGCGGCGCGCGCGAACAACGCCGCGGTGATATGGAATGCGTTGCCGCGCGTCGTCGCGAGCGCGATGCTGAGCGCTGATGGGTCGGCCTTCAGGCGCTGCGCGAGGTCCTTGCTGTTCGCGATCGCGGACTCGGTGCGCACCATGAAGAGTATCGGTTCGGTGATGAGGTTCGCGATCGGCGTGAACTCGAAGTATTTGACGTTCAACTGCCCGGTCAGCAGCGAAGCGAGCGGCGTCGAAGTCTGCACAACCAGTCGCTGGCCGTCGCCGGGAAACTGGTTCAGGTAGTTGTAGGCGATGGCGAACCCGCTGCCCGGCTTGTTGCTGACCGTGATTTGCGTGTCGACGAGCTTGTTCGATTGCAGTATTGCCTGCACGGTGCGCGCGGTGTTGTCGACGCCGCTGCCGGGCCCGGTGCCGACGATGAGTTCGATATTTTTTTCCGGTTTCCAGTCGGCGGCGGTGGCGGTAGATGCGCCGAGCGCGCACGCAATCGCGGCGAACGCCATCGTTGTCGTTATTTTTATCCGACTCAGATACAGGTTATCCAAAATTCTCCTCCGTGCGGACGCCAGCTAAACTCCTCCCCCTTCAAGGGGGAGGGCGGGAGGGGGATGGGTCCAATGGCGCGTAAATATGAACCCATCCAACCCATCCCCACCTCAGTCCTCCCCTTGAAGGGGAGGATGACAAATGGTGCAAACTGGCTGCCCTCGCAGCAGACTATTCTACCGGCCGGCGGTTGTCAGCGAGGCGCTTGATTTTCGACGTTGACGTAAGCCCTGTCAGTTTGTCGAGTGACTTTGCGTCCACCACGTCGACGTCGATTCTCACCGACAACACCTCCTTGAAGCGGCGCTGGAGATCCTGCTTTAACGCGGCGCGATCGACCGCGGCATTGCCGGCTTCCACTTTGACAGTCATCTCGTCGCGGCGCGCTTCGCCCACGGTATCGACGATGCAGAAGTATTCGCCGTTGCAGCGCGCGTCGCCCGCCAGCACGGTGGCGATGGCCTCCGGAAACACGTTGATGCCGCGCAGCCGCACCATGTTGTCGGCGCGGCCGAAGATGCCCTGCATGCGTTTGTGCGTGCCGCCGCACGGGCAGGCGTCGGTGCAGAACGCCGATACGTCGTTGGAATCGAAACGGATGACGGGCGCTGCATACTTGTAGAGGCAGGTGATGAGTGTGTTGCCTTTCTCGCCGTGCGGCACGGGTTTATGCGTTTCAGGGTCCGCCATTTCGAGGAGGTAAGCGTCCTCGAAAATGTGGAAGCCGTGCTGGAACGGGCATTCCGCGGCCATCATGCCGGATTCGTTGGTGCCGTACTGCTGCATCACTTTGGCGCCCCATAAGTCTTCCAGCGCGTCGCGCGGCTCAGGCCCGAGCCCGCAGCAGATGAGGCGGACGCCGAGCGAGCGCGGATCGATGTTCATCTCGTCGCGCGCAACGATGCCCAGATGGCGGATGTACGAGGGTATGCCGAGCAGCACGGTGGTTTTCCAGCTTTGCGCGAGCTCGATCTGCCGCCGCGTCGGCGTGGCGGCCCCGCTGCCGGTGGTGAGCGCGATCGCGCCGGTGTACTTCCACAGGTATTCGCGCACCATCATGCCGGCGTTGGTCAGGCCGAGCGACATGGTGACCTGCACGAGGTCGCCCGGACGGACACCCTGCATGAGCAAACGGCGCGCGCCCATGATCGACATCACTTCGCGGTCGCGCGGCGCATAAATCATCGGCCGCGGCAGGCCGGTGGTGCCGCCGCTCGTCTGCAGCACCAGCGGCATGCGCGCGCCGTCGGCGAGTGTCACGCCCCAGTAGTCGCCCCACGGCGGATTGCGCTCGATGCTTTCGCGCAGGTCGTGCACCGAGTAGGGCGGAATTTTTTCGATATCGTCAAGGCCGCGGATGTCACCGGGCGCGAGCCCCGCCTTGCCCCACAGTTTCTGATAGAACGGCACCTGCCAGCCGCGCGCGACCGTCTCGAGAAACCGTTTTTCCTGCAGCGCGCGAATTTCCTGCGGCGGCATTTTATGCACGGTCTGGAAGTATTGCGGCGCCGGCGGAAATTCCGCGTAAAGGCGCGCGAAGTCGATCGACTCCGAATACAGCGGCGGACTGGGTATATCGTCGAACACGCCGGCGCCGGACGCGTTCATGCGGCAGTTTTCGCCGTTTGCACGCCAAACAGTTTTTCGGCGTTCCGGTAAAACACTTTTTCCAGCACCGCCTCGTCGTAACCGAGCGAATGCCAGTCGGCGACAAGGCGCTCGTATTGCAGCAGCGGATAGTCGGCGCCGAACATGACGCGGTCCTTCAGGCGGGTGCGTATTTCGCGCTTCAGCGCGTCGGTGTAATACTTGGGCGACCAGCCGTGCATCTCCGCCCACACGTTGGGTTTGTGCAGCATGATCGCGATCATTTCGTCCTGCCACGGCCACGCCGGCCGCGAGGAAATGATCTTGAGGTCGGGATACCGGACCGCGAGCTCGTCGATATAGCGCGGGTGCGAGAGGTCGAGCTGGATGCCGGCGCCGCCGCGCTGGCCGGCGCCGGCGCCGGTGTAGCCGACCATCACGAGAACGGGCAGGTCCGCTTCCAGTGCGGCTTCGTAGAACGGCGCATAGACGGGGTCGCTCGCGGGGAACCCCATGCCGGCGCCCACCACGCAGTAACTCACGAATCCGCCGCTCGCCTTGATGCAGCGCTTCAATTCCTGCGCGCCGTCGCGTCCGGTGCGCGGATCGATCTGCGCCCACATGCCGTGGATCACATCGGAATACTTGCGCTGGGTCTCGATCGCGTAGTCGTGGTAAGGGATCACCTCATTGATCGGCAGCTTCTTGGTGAAGCCGAGATCGAGTATGGTGCGCACGTTGTTCTTGCGGAAGTACGCCGCCATCTCGTCTTCGGTGTGATAGCTCGTCTCCGAATTCCAGTTCTTTTTTTGCAGCGCGAGAGCTTCCCTGGTGCGCAGCGGATAGCCGCGCTCGGTGCCCCAATGCGAATGCACGTCGAAAATTTTCATTGGCGACACGCTTATTCTCCCTTGATGCCCGCAGCCTTGATCAGCGGAGCCCAGCGTTTGGTTTCAGCCTGCACGTGCGCGTGCGCCTGCTCCGGTGTGCCCCCGGTGAGCGTGACACCCTGGCTCAGCATGCGTTTGACGGTGTCGGGATCGGCGAACGCCTTGTTCAGTTCCGCGTTCAGCTTTTGCACGATCTCGGGCGGGGTCTTCCTGGGCGCGAACAGCATGTACCAGGCGGTGACCTCGAAGCCGGGCATGCCGGACTCGATCATGGTCGGATATTCGGGCGCCTGCGGCGAACGCTGCGCCGAGGTCACCGCCAGCGCTTTCAGGCGCCCGGCCTGCACGAACGGCAGCGACGTGTTCA
>JAYWDM010000196.1:0-16036 GCA_043779885.1 Betaproteobacteria bacterium
CGGCACGCAACTTGCGGTGAGATGCACCGAGCCCGGCAGATATGTGTCGTCGTAGTCGAGGCCGTGAATGAGTATGCCGTTCAGCATCGCCGCGTCACGCAGGGTGAGCGTCTCCGCCATGCCGATTACAGGGGAATCGCCCGCGCCAAGGTGTTGCAAGGCAGCGAGCGCGCGCTGCGCGAAATCGAACTTCGTCGAAGCGAAAGCAACACCGATCGCATCGATCAGGAGGAGCTTCGCGCGCTCCTGAACCGCCGCCGGAATCTGCCGCCACGTGAGATCTGTCGCAAATCGCGCGAGAATCTGTGAAATCGTTTGTTTGCTCATTCCGGGTCTCCCGTCTTGATGCCTGGTTCCTTGATCACAACGCCCCATTTCGATTGAGCACAAAGAGTTTCGACCGATGTTTAAGACGGGCCAATGGGTCCCCTTTGTGGCCTGCATTATATTCACAACCCACACGCAAGGCTCTACCCTCATACACGGCACTGCGATATTGTTGCAACAATTGCAATCCGGACGTCATAGAATGATGGCGACAGAGGGGCGCTTCGGGGCAGCACGCTTACAGCGTGAATTCACCTAAACTGTGCGCTCGCGGATTTTTGCTGCGAAGCCCGACAACCTCCAACTGAAGCGACAGTCGCGATCTGGTTACGGTACAAATTAATGTGCGCAGCGCTTGAAACGGTGGCCATAACCATGCGAGATCGGGTATCGGCCAATACCGGTTATTAACTTCGTCTGATCAATATATGGCTCGGCAAATGGAATAACCTGACGGCCCTTACGAAGTTGTCCCCAGAGGGGACACCGGCCCAGGTCAGCGGCAACCCGCACAATATCCCTCTTCTCAGGCAGAGTTGCTGACGTTTGCCTGCGCAGCGCGCAGCTTGACGTCGAGGTCATGCAAGGCCGTGCGCAATCCTTCTTCGATGACCGGATGATAGAACGGCATCTCGAGCAACTGCCCGAGAGTCATTTTGTTCTGCAGCGCCCAGGCAAGCAGATGCGCCAAATGCTCGGTTTCCCCGGATCCATTTGGCCTCGTGCGTCGAATGGTGACCTCGCGTCCATCGATGCGAATACCTTCGAGACTTTTGGCGCTGGGCAGCATGTTTATTCCTTTGGTAATCAATCGGTGATCGGGCAAGCTTCTCTTTCGGCCCCGGCCATTTGCGCTCTTCCCACTGGACCGCGAAGGCTGGATCGCCGATGCCGCGCTTCTCCCGCCGCAGCGCATATATCCGGGGCGCGACGACGACCCACTCCTTTGTAAGGGACAAAGTGAAACTCTTGCAAAGATATCCCCATTACCGCGCAATGCTCTGTGCGACAACGCACAGAGCCAGTCAGGGATGAGGAGTGATAATTACTTCAGGATTGTGTGCACAGGATAAATGGAGAAAACCATATGACGACGATCATCACCGGTAGTTTCCAGCAACAGGACCAAGCGCAAGAGGCAATAGTGGAACTTATACGCGCGGGATTCTCGACCGACCAAACGACGTCGTTCTTTGTGAATCCGCCGGGGCAACACGATCGCTACCCGATCGGGGGTGACGAAGATGAGTCACCCGGCACGCAAGACACAGCTAAGGCGGCCCTGTCAGGCGCGGCCATGGGGGGTGCCGTCGGGGTCGCCGCAGGGCTCGTGACGTTACCCGTTCTCGGCCCTGGCGCCGCCATCGCTGGGGCGGGGGCCGCTGCTTACGCAGGGTCGCTTGTCGGTGCACTGAGCCACTTGCACGACCCGACCGGCCCTGACGATCAAGCCGCCACCCAAAAGCACAATGATAGCGAGGCGCCGCACCGGAAATCGGGGATGCTCGTTGCCGTCTGCGCGCCCACATCCACGCAACAGGCAAGCGCGATCGGCGTTTTGCGCGCGCGCGGTGCAGCCGACATCGAACAAGCCGAGGGTACCTTCACTGCGGGGCAATGGTCTGACTTCAACCCTTTGACGGCGGTTACTCTGGTCGCAAGTTAGCCAGGAGCCGCCAGGCGAACGAGTAACGCAGAAACAGGTGATTGCTGCCGCGCCTCAGGTCGATCAAGGTTCCCCATAGGCGAGCTTGCCGGTAACTGAAGCGATAACGACTTTCTTAACGTTTCCGAGGCAGGCGCCCGTGGACTTACCGTGCCCGAGCCGCTGATAGTTGAAAACGCATGTGGATGATTCGCTGCCAGTCTCCTTTCAAATCACGGATGGATCCCGAACTTCATCGGTGCCAGTGTCAGAACGTCGAACAATCGTTCCGACACTGCACACAAAGGCTATATTTTGCCCATCAAAAGCAGGATCAATACTATCAACACCACCAGTCCAATACCGCCGCTGGGACCATACCCCCCCACGTGCGAAAATCTTTAGCGCTGAAATGCTCACCCATTACCTCACGAATGTAGTCGTTGATGTGATGGCACGTTACGTTTACGAACTCCCCATCGCCGTTCTGATACTTGAAGACTTCGCGTGATGGCTGCTTGAGCAAACGTCTGACAATCTTAGAGACCCGATGGTCTGTCAGTTGGTGCTGTTGCTGCACTCCGGATTTGCCGGTGAAATCGAATACGACCACATCACCCTTGACCTTGACGTGCCGGGGCCGCAACGTTGCCAAACCAAAACTTTTATTTTCACCCGCATATACCTGGCTTCCGGGACGCAGAAAACAGGTCGAAAGGATCCTCAGCATTGCGGCCATCACCGGCTCTTTGGCCAGAACCGGCAGTTTGATATGGGAAGCAACAGTCGCACGCATTTTCGGCAACGCTTCGGCAAACTTGATCAGCCGCTTGAATTTCCTCGCCTCTTGGCGTCTGACGTGATTTGCATGATAAAGAGACTGCAAACGACCGGCGGCATCCCGCCCGATTGCCTGCACGGCGCCGCCCGCAGCAGCGTTGATCCAGGCATCGCTCCAGGCGGGTGGAATTTTTAATTCATCGATCCGTTTGAGATCCGCAGCACTTGCTTTAGTGCCGCAGGCACTTTCGTAATTGAAACCGCGCGCCGGGGTTCCTATGCGACGCATCCCCGACACCTGGAGTTGTTCAAGCTTTGTCATCAACAATATTGCCCTTACCCTCATCCATGTGGAGTTGATTGTTCGTCACGCGCATTTCACACGCAGCAGTGCAACGCGTTGCTCAGTAGGAGTCGTGACTCTGCCTGGAGACGAGGATATCGACCGCGTTGCGCTCATCCTCGACGTCGAAAATGTTTTCGCTGACACGATCGTCACAGGTATCTTCCGCATTAATGCGGCGCGCGGCATATTCGGCTTCCCGCCAGGCGAAGGGAATTGCGGATACGGTTCGACGGCCAATCGCGGTGGGTTTCATCCTGATTTCTCCTGGAACGGTTTACCAACACCGTCACAGCATATGCCCGAATCGCATTGCGACACGTACGCTAGCGCACATTGCCGCGATATTAGCATCGACAACGAGAAATACCGCTGTAGTCGTTCGGCTGAAATCTGCAGCGGGAGCGGCGTGTGGTGGACGCGGGCTGACGTGAAAGGCGCTGTTCGTTGGCGGTTGCGAACGCATAATAACAATACCTGAAACCGGCGACAATGACTGCCTTTAGCGGGCCCAACACCACATCCACAGCGCCGCCCGGTTGAAGGCGATCGAGCAGTTCACTGGCCCTGGGTCAATGTTCAATCGGCAGGGTGGGTCAATATTCAACCGGCGCCAGCAAACACAAAGCTCACCGGGTACTATCGCGCAGAAAATCTGAAAAAGTATCGATTGAATTAACGGTTCGGCGTATTAAACCGCGTCGCGGATCGGCGACGCGATTCCAGGCTAGCGCTTGTTGTAATCCTTGACAGATTGCTCGACATCGCCGACGCCCTTTTGCATCTTCCCGGAAATCTGTTTTGCAAGCCCCTTAATCTGTTGTTCCTCGCTGCCAACCAGCTTGCCCGCTTTTTCCTGGACTTTGCCGGCAACATCCTTCGCCACGCCCTTTACCTGGTTTTTGTTCATGTTCGACTGCTCCTGTTGTAAGCGCTACATTCAGCGCGATTGAAAAAAACGTCTATATCTTGTCGTATGCGAATTCCATCGCGGTTCTTTCAGTCGGCCGCGCATTTCGCACAGTCATAATTATGGGTTCCGAAGGAGGCATTCACCGTGCGCTGGCGTACGTAGGGCACGCCGATATTTCCTTTGCGTATCCCTCAAAGAAGCATTGAAAAGAATCCTTTGCGGGTCAATTTCCGGGGTCAGGCGTGAGGCACTGTGGCCTAGCGAACATACAACCGGTAAGTTTTGCTTTATCTTTCTTCCATGTCGTTGTGCGGCTGCCTTGAAACGCGCCGCCTGCGTCACAGCGCGAACGGAACTTGTGTTTACGCTAATCGATTATCTGAAAGGAGTTGCACATGATCTCTTGGGCCGTAACATTCTTCGTCATCGCGCTGATCGCCGCCGTGCTGGGTTTCAGTGGCATCGCCGGCACCGCGGTAAATCTGGCGTGGATCTTCGCCATCGTTGGCATTATTTTCGCCCTTGTCTTTGGCGTAATGGGGCGTCGCCCGCCGGTCTAAATTCGAAGCACAAGCAGCCGGCTGTCTGAGCAATAACCAGCAGTCGGCCGTGCATCGCGAACACAGCGGAATTGGACCAACGCAACAGGATTGATCCTGCGTTGGACCCAACCATTTCTGGTAGTTCGTCTCTGATCCCGATGGCAATCGTCACTCTCGAACCCCTCGAAACGCTGTACGAAACGAAGCGCGGCAAGGCGCTGCCGTTGCCCTCCAAGCTGGCACGCCTGTACGGACACCTGCGCATGCCGTTGACGCGTGCACGTCCGCACGTCATCAGCAATTTTGTGACGACGCTGGACGGCGTCGTCTCGCTCAATGTGAAGGGACACGCGAGCGGCGGCGACATCAGCGGGTTCAGCGCGCAGGATCGCATGGTGATGGGTCTTTTGCGTGCCATCGCCGATGTGGTGATCGTCGGCGCAGGCACGCTGCGTGTCGACCGTCATCAAGTCTGGACAGCCGAAAACATTTTCCCCGACCTCGGATGAATATCGCCGGCTGCGCGCGACGCTGGGCAAACTCGGGCCGCCGCTGAATGTGCTCGTCAGCGGCAGCGGCCGGGTCGATCTGGGCTTGCCCATGTTCGCATCCGGCGAGGTGCCGGCGCTGATCGTGACGACGACCGCGGGCGCAATGCGGTTGCGCAAGCAAAGGGCACCCGATTCGGTCGAGATCCGCGCGGTCCGTAGCGCGGGCACGATTCGCGCAGGCTCCATCATCGAACAGGTTTGCAAGGTGAGCGCCGGCAAGCTGATCCTCGTCGAGGGAGGGCCGCGGTTGCTCAGCCACTTCTTCGCGGCGCACGTCCTGGATGAGCAGTTCCTGACCCTCTCGCCGCGGATTGCCGGCCGCGACGTCGGCGGGCAACGGCTCAGCCTTGTCATGGGGCGGACATTCGCACCGCGGAGTCCGCTGTGGGGAACCTTGATCGACCTGAGGCGCGGCAGCAATCACCTGTTTCTGCGTTACTCGTTCGCCTAGCCTGAAGTTCGAGTTGGCGCCGAGCGATATTTTGTTTGCCCGACAATCAGTTGGGGTGAAATTGGGGTTCCGGCTTCTGTCTACACGGTGATTTGCTGAAGCAACGCGAGCGCGTGCGTTTGCTTCGCGTTGGGCGTAGTGGTGATGTTGAAAGTGGGCGCATCGGCTCCGGCGCCGGGCGTGCGGCAGGTGTTGCGCACGATGGTGGTCAGTTCACCGAGCAAAGTCGCAAAGCTGTGCGCGGGCGTGCCGTCATCGAGCGTGTGGCGTGAGGCTTTGGCCAGTGCGCTCCTGGAACGTTTGGCCGGCGCAACAGGGTCCCGCGTGGCTTTGGCCTGTTGCTCGGTGTCGGCAAACATCAACTCACGCCAGGCCTCGCGCATGTGCCACTCGACATAGAAGGTAGCCTCATGGTTTGTCGTGGAACAACCCCTCGTGAGAGGGAATGAGGTTACATTTTGAATTTAACTCGGCAGCGCCGCTTCCTCCGCGTAGCGGCTTCGTCCAACAACGTCGCTACCATGGCACATTGTCGAAATTTCAGGGCTTCGTCGCTGTCGTCTGCGCAACGAGCTTTTGCAGTCGATCTGCTTCAGCACGCGCCTCGGCGAGGAGTCGATCCCAATCGTCCGGGGGCTGGCCGCCTTCCAGCATCTTGCGGAAAATCCGATACGCGTCATCCCCGCTTTCGTAGGCACGCTTGGTGTCCTCGTCATTGACCCAGGCGTAAACGATCAGCTTGGTCGCCGCGTGATACCGGAAGAACAAGCGGTACTGCTGGAAAAACTTGGCACGGAACCAGTGCTTGTAATCATCCCCGAGGGTATTGCCTTGGCGGTAGTCAGACCTTGCCGGATCCCGCGGGATCACCTCGAACGCGAGCGTGGCGATTGCGGCAAGACGCTTGATGGAATTCTTCTTGGTAAAACCCTTCGGGTCTTTCCGCTTCAGCCGTTCGACCTGCTGGATCAGCGCTGCAACCTGATTTAGAAACAGCGGATGCGCAAAAATCGTCCAGCCGTTGATAACCAGCGGCGCGGGCTTACCACCACTCATTCATCGTCTGCCGACAGAGCTTCGTCGAGATCGACTTTGACACCGCCGACCAGAGACTGAATGCGTTTCACGAGACCCCGATCGACCGCTTGAAGCCGTTCCGGATGGCTGGCAATGTCGCGGGCGAGGAATTCCAAGAACTTCCCGAGCACCGGATCGTCGCCTTCGGTGACTTCAGCGCGAGTGAGCACCACTTCGCCGTTGCGGATGATGTAGTGGATCTTGTCGCGCTTACCGAGCTTGAGCGTACGGCGAACGGTTTCCGGCACCGTAGTCTGGTAGCGGTCGGTAAGCGTGGATTCGATTTCGTGGGACGCGGCCATGGCACTCTTCCGTGAAATGAGTGGATGCACAAATGGTAATTCGATTGCATTACTATGTCAATGCATTTGCATTACCTGTATTCTCGCTCTTCTAATCTTACTGCGTCATAAAATAGATCCCCTCCCCCTTGACGGGGGCTAGGGTGGGGGTGAGTGTTACCATGACAAGCGATGTTTCCACCCCCATCCCCGCCTTCCCCCGTCAAGGGGGAAGGAGTTCCCTTGGTATTTTGTGCCGCAGTAGGACTAAGGAGACTCCGAACAAGTTTGAACTCGCCTTTCCGGCGTACGCCGGTGTGACGAACTTAATCAGAGCTTCCCTAAATCATGCCGCGCATTCGAGCGTGTCCAGCACGCGGTCGTTGCCGCCGATGTATTCGAGCCGCACCGGGAATCCCCACAGGCGCCGCACGTGCTTCACCACCTCGCCGGCGGCTGCCGAAAGCGGACGGCCGCGCAACTGCCGGTAATGCAGCGTGAGCGAACGGTCGCCGTCCTGCGCATAGCGCAGTATCTGCACGTCCGGCACGCGCTCCTCGAGGCTGTGCTGGCGCGCGAGCAGCTTGCGCACGCGCCGGTAGCCGGCCTCGTCGTGGATGCAATCCACGCCCAGTTCGCTTGCCGATTCGTGATCGGCGATCGCAAACAGGCGGAACTCGCGGATCAGGCGCGGCGAAAGATACTGGGTGATGAACGATTCGTCCTTGAAATTGCGCATCGCGAAATCCAGCGTCGCCTTCCAGTCGCTGCCGGCCAGCTGTGGGAACCACTCGCGGTCCTCGGCGTCCGGATGCTCGCAGATGCGCCTGAGGTCGGAAAACATGGCGAATCCCAGGGCATAGGGGTTGATGCCCGCGTAGGCGCGCGAATCGAATGCGGGCTGGGAGACAACGTTGGTATGGCTCGCCAGCACTTCGAGCATGAAGCCATCGGTCACCAGTCCCTGCTCGTGCAGCCGGTTGAGCAGCGTGTAGTGCCAGAACGTCGCCCACCCTTCGTTCATCACCTTGGTCTGGCCCTGTGGATAAAAGTACTGCGCGAGCTTGCGCACGATGCGCACCAGCTCGCGCTGCCACGGTTCCAGCCTGGGCGCGTGCTTTTCGATGAAGTAGAGCAGATTTTCCTGCGGCTCGGCGGGGAATCGCGCGGCGGTGCCGGCTTCGGCCGGCCGTTCCGCCGCCGGCAGCGTGCGCCACAAATCATTGAACTGGCGTTCGCGATGCGTTTCGCGCGCGGCGAGCCGCGCGGTTTCGTCCCTGAGCGTAAGCGGCGCGGGGCGGCGGTAGCGGTCCACGCCGTGCGACATCAGGGCATGGCAGGAATCGAGCACTGCCTCGACCTCTGCCGCACCGTAGCGCTCTTCGCACTGCATGACGTAACGCCGCGCGAACAGGAGATAATCGACGATGGCATCCGGTGCGGTCCATTGACGGAACAGGTGGTTGCCCTTGAAAAACGAATTGTGTCCGTAGCACGCGTGCGCGATCACCAGCGCCTGCATGGCAATGGTGTTTTGCTCCATCAGGTACGCAATGCACGGATCGGAATTGATCACGATCTCGTAGGCGAGCCCCTGCTGCCCGCTGCGGTAGGCCTGCTCGTTGCGGATGAATTCCTTGCCGTACGACCAGTGCGGGTAGCCCACCGGCAGCCCGCTGCTCGCATAGGCGTCCAGCATCTGTTCCGAGG
Organism: Betaproteobacteria bacterium; assembly: GCA_043779885.1. Classification (GTDB taxonomy): domain Bacteria; phylum Pseudomonadota; class Gammaproteobacteria; order Burkholderiales; family SG8-41; genus PALSA-1004. The sequence goes on from JAYWDM010000196.1 coordinate 8,621, forward strand.
TGATGATTTCGATCTGGTTGCAATACGTGTCGAGGCCGAACTCGCCGGCGGCGGCGGCGATCGCGGCTTCGTAGCGCTCGATCAGTCCGAAGTCCCACTCCGAGCCCTGCGACAGCGGCGCGCGCTTCACTGGACCTCCTTGCTGAACAGTTCGCGGAATACCGGATAGATGTGCTCCCGGCGCGAAGCGCGCCGCATGGCGAAGTGTTCGAGTTCACCCGCCAGCACCGCGTATTCGGCCCACAGATTCGAGGGATGCGTGGTTTCCTGCGCCGCCAGTTCGATATACGCGTAGTAACGCACTGCCGGCAGGATCGATTGGCGCAGAAAGCGCGCGCTTTTCGCGGGATCGCTGCCGAAGGCATCACCGTCCGACGCCTGCGCCGCGTACACGTTCCAGCCCTCGCCGTAACGTTCGCGCCGGATGCGCGCCATCAGCTCGAGCGCCGACAGCACCACGGTGCCGCCTGACTTCGGGTCGTGGAAAAACGTATTTTCGTCCACCTCTTCGGCGTCGTCGGTGTGGCGTATGAACACCAGCTCGACGTGGCCGTACTTGCGCGTCAGGAACAGATAAAGCAGCGTGAAGAACCGCTTGGCAAGGTCTTTCTTGTCCTCGTCCATCGATGCCGAGACGTCCATCAGGCAGAACATCGCCGCGCGCGCCACGGGTTCGGGGCGCAGCACGCGATGGCGGTAGCGCAGGTCCAGTTCCTCCAGGAACGGCAGCGCGGCGCGGCGCGCGCGCACCCGCTCGAGTTCCGCACCGGCGCTGGCGGCATCATCGTGCTGGCCATCGGCAACCGCCGTTGCGCAGAGGGCGGCGAGCGCGGTCGCCTCGCGTTTGAGCATACCGCCGAGCGCGATCCGCCGCGCCAGCGAATTGGCGAGCGTGCGCGGCACCGCAAGACTCGACGGCGAGCCCTGCGTGGTGTAACCGGCGCGCACGCTGCGAAAGCGGTCGGCCGTGCCGAGCTGGGTGCGGGTGAGGCGCGGCAACTCAAGATCGTCGAAGAAAATTTCGAGGAATTCCTCGCGCGACAGCGAGAATACGAAGTCGTCCTGCGCGTCGCCCGCGCCGTTGCCCCCACCCCTGCCGCCGCCCCCGGCGTCGGGACGCGCAATGCGGTCGCCGCTGACGTATTCGCGGTTGCCGGGCAGCACGAATTCGCGTTCGCCGCCGCGACCGAAACCGAAACTCGGTTCGGCGATGTCCTTCTTCGGCAGATGCACTTCACCGCCGCGATCCATCTCGCCCAGCTTGCGCTCGTCCACCATGCGCTTGACCGCGGCGCGCACCTGCGTCTTGTAACGGCGCAGGAACCGCTCGCGGTTGACGGTGCTTTTGCCGCGACCGTTCAACCGGCGGTCGACGAGGTGGCTCATCGCAGGCTCGCGGTGAACCGGCTCAGGACATCTTGCGCACGCGCAAGTACCACTCGGCGAGCAGGCGCACCTGCTTCTCCGTATAGCCCTTGGCCACCATGCGCGCGACGAAATTGCCGTGCTTCTGCTTGTCCTCGGACGACGCCTTGGCGTTGAACGAAATCACCGGCAGGAGATCCTCGGTGTTCGAGAACATTTTTTTCTCGATCACTTCGCGCAGCTTTTCGTAGCTGTTCCACGCCGGGTTGCTGCCGCCGTTGGCGGCGCGCGCGCGCAGCACGAAATTGACGATCTCGTTCCTGTAATCCTTGGGATTGGCGATGCCGGCGGGCTTCTCGATCTTTTCCAGCTCGCCGTTCAGCGCGTTGCGATCGAAGCACTCGCCGGTCTCGGGGTCGCGGAAATCCTCTTCCTGGATCCAGCAGTCGGCGAACGTCACGTAGCGGTCGAAAATATTCTGGCCGTATTCGGAGTAGGACTCGAGATAGGCCGTCTGGATTTCCTTGCCGATGAACTCGGCGTAGCGGGGTGCCAGCCAGCCCTTGATGTGTTCGAGGTAGCGCCGGTGCGTCTCGTCCGGCAGCCCCTCGCGCGCGAGCCGCTGCTCGAGCACGTACATAAGGTGCACCGGGTTGGCGGCGATCTCGGTCTGGTCGTAATTGAACACCGCCGACAGTATCTTGTAGGCGAAGCGCGTCGAAATGCCGTTCATGCCTTCGTCGGGGCCGGCGTAATCGCGGTATTCCTGCAGCGTCTTCGCCTTGGGATCGACGTCCTTCAGGCTCTCGCCGTCGTACGCGCGCAGCTTCGAATACGAGCTCGAATTTTCCGGCTCCTTCAGGCGCGTCAGCACCGAGAACTGCGCCATCATTTCGAGCGTGCCCGGCGCGCAGGGCGCGCCCGCCAGCGAGGAATGCGTGAGCAGTTTGCGGTAAATGTGCACCTCGTCGGACACGCGCAGGCAGTACGGGACCTTGACGATGGAGATGCGGTCGAGGAACGCCTCGTTGTTGCGGTTGTTGCGGAAACTCTGCCACTCCGACTCGTTGGAATGCGCGAGTATCACGCCGTTGAACGGGATCGCCGAGAAACCTTCCGTGCCCTTGTAGTTGCCTTCCTGGGTCGCGGTCAGGAGCGGGTGCAGCATTTTGATCGGCGCCTTGAACATCTCGACGAATTCAAGCATCCCCTGGTTGGCGAGACACAGGCCGCCCGAGTAGCTGTACGCATCCGTGTCGTTTTGCGAATGGCTTTCGAGCTTGCGGATATCGACTTTGCCCACCAGCGACGAGATGTCCTGGTTGTTCTCGTCGCCCGGCTCGGTCTTGGCGATCGCGACCTGCCGCAGTACCGAGGGCTGGATGCGCACCACCCGGAAGCGTGAGATGTCGCCGCCGTACTCGCGCAGCCGCTTGATCGCCCACGGCGACATGATGCCGGTGAGGTAGCGGCGTGGAATGCCGTAGTCGGACTCGAGTACCGCACCGAAGCGGTCGGCCGCGAACAAACCGAGCGGCGATTCGTTGACCGGCGAACCGTGCAGCGCATAGATCGGTTTCACCTCCATCAGCGCTTTCAGGCGCTCGGCGATGGAGGACTTGCCGCCGCCGACCGGTCCCAGCAGATAGAGCATCTGCTTTCTTTCCTCCAGGCCCTGGGCGGCGTGCCTGAGGAAGGCGACGATCTGCTCGATCGCGTCTTCCATGCCGAAAAATTCACGGAACGCCGGATAGCGCCGGATGACGCGGTTGGAGAATATGCGGGCGAGCCGCGGATCATTGCGCGTCTCCACCAGTTCGGGTTCGCCGATCGCGGCGAGCATCCGCTCGGCGGCGCCGGCGTAGGCGCCGGGGTCGCGCTTGCACAACTCCAGGTAGCCGTCCAGACTCAGATCTTCATCCTGCGTGGTCGAATAGCTCGTCCGGTACGCTTCCAGCAACGTCGCCATGTCCAATCTCCTGCAAAATTCAACAGTTAAGTGCGGCCCCCCGGTTTGTGCGGGCCCGTCCCCGTGCCGGGAGCGAACCTTCTTCGCATGCCTTGTTATTAACGGCTTGCATGCCCGCTCTCTTGACTGACGGACATGATTTAGGGTCACAACTTACCATCGGGAGGAACGCGCCCAAACGCGGAGGATGGGGCTGTTGTTGGTCTATTGTGCGAGCTAACGCGGGTTCCGGGCTGGCCGTTTTCGAAGAAAAGCGGCGTGACTGCGGCGGAGATAAGCCCGCGCCCACTTTAAATGGCGGTGCCGGCGCCATCGTCAATAGACTCGCGGACTCCCGAACGCCCGCGCCTCAAACCAGCTCAGGCGTCTGTCACGAGTTCCACGACCGCCTTCGTGATGTCAGCGGTGCCGCTGGCGCCGCCGAATTCGCAAGGCGTCACGCGCCGCTCAGCGAGCGCGCGCACTACCGCGGCGTCTATCAGCGCGGCCGCATCGGCGCATGCGGGCGTGCCGTGCTTCTCCGCCAGCCAGTCGAGCATCATCGCGCACGACAGAATCGCGGCGAGCGGGTTGGCGCGGCCGCTGCCCGCGATGTCGGGCGCCGAACCGTGCGCGGGCTGGAACATGGCGTGGCGGTCGCCGATGTCGGCGGAGGGCGCGAGGCCCATGCTGCCGATCAGACCCGCGGACAGATCCGACAGGATGTCACCAAACATGTTTTCGGTGACCATGACGTCAAAACTCCACGGCCGCGTCACGAGATTGAGCGCCGTGGCGTCCACGTAAGCGCGCTCGGTCCCGATATCGGGAAAGGCCGCGGCGCGCTCGTCAAATATTTTTCGGAAGAACGCCATCGAGGCCAGCACGTTCGCCTTGTCGACGCACGTCACGCAGCCCGGCTTGCCGCGCGCCTTGCGCGTGCGCGCGAGCCGGAACGCGAAATCGAACACGCGGCTGCTGCGTGCGTGGGTGACGACCAGCGCGTCGCGTACTTCGGTTTCACGAATCTGCGGGCGGCCGCGCTCGGCAAAGAGGCCCTCGGTCTGCTCGCGCACCAGCACGAAATCGATCTGTGCCGCGCGCGGGTCGGCAAGCCGCGTGGGCAGGCCGGCGAACGCGCGCACCGGCCGCACGCCGGCGTAAAGCTCGAAGCGCTCGCGCAGATCGAGCTGCGGCGAGATTTCGGTGCCGTCCTCATAGCGCACGTCCGGCAGTCCCATGGCGCCGAGCAGTATCGCGTCAGCGCGCCCGGCCGCCTGCACGCTGGCATCGGGCAGAGACTCGCCGGTGCGCTGGAAGTTGCCGGCGCCCGCTTCGAGGTGTTGGTAGGCGAGACGAAAGCCGCCGACGCGGCGCGTGACGGCGTCGAGCACGGCAATGCCGGCGTCGATGACTTCGCCGCCGATGCCGTCGCCCGGCAGGACCGCGATGCTGAAAGTGTTCTGTGTCATGGGTGCGCAGCGGGCCTTCGCGGAAGAAATTGCGCTTTCAATCGACGCCCTTGTTGCGCAGGATTCGAATCCTGCACCCGTACGGGCGCGGCGCCGGCGAGCAGGGGCATGTTATGCGGAGGGGCGGTAGCCGGTTTCGGCCATATACAGCGCCAGCACCGCATCCATCGAAGCCGCGTGTTGCGGGAACCACTCGGCGAGCGCCTCCGCCAGTGTGCGCCCCAGCCGCAGATCTCCCGCCGCCACGCGCTTGCGCACTTCGCGCACGGTTTCGAGCACCTTTGCGTGCTCGCCGCGATGGCAGCCGAGCGGCGGGAATTCGATCGACTCCATCCATTGCTCTTCCTGCCCGAAATGCGCTTCGGTATGCGCGATAAATTCGTCGAGCGCCGCCGGCAAGCCGGCCGCATCGGCGGCGCCGACGCGGTTAAGCTGCTCGACAAACTCGCGATGGGTGTCGTCCATCACCGACTGCCCGAGCGCCAGCGCTTCCGACCATATGAGTACAGGTTGATTCAAGACGTTTCTCCGCTTCGCAATGCGCAGTATATCCGCCGGCACGGCGCGCTCGTAAGCGCCGCGATACGCGACTTGCCGGTCACGGCAGGATCGTGCATGCCGTGCATACCCGTTGCAGGTCGCCTAGCGGGAATAGCCGTCGGCCACCGTCTCAAGCCAGACTCGCACCGCCGGCGCATCTGCGAGGCGCCAGTTTGCCACTGACGGACCCGCGCCCACTTTTATGGAATGGCCGCCCTTGCTGTTGACCAGCGCGAAACCGTACTCGTCGGTCAGGTCGTCGCCGATAAACACGGGCGTGCGGCCGCGGAAGGGGACTTCGTCCATGAATTCCGCGATGGCGGTCCCCTTGTCCTTGCCGCCGGGCTTGATCTCGATGAGCATCTTGCCCGTCTGCAGTTCGAATTCGCTGCCGAGATCCGCGCACAATTCACGCATGACGCGCAGCACTTCGGGTGCGTGCTGCGGCGCCAGCCGGTAATGCAGCGCCAGCGTGGCGCCCTTGTTCTCGAGCACCAGCCCGGGACTTCGCGCGACCATCCGCTCGAGCGTCGCGACTGCATCATGCAGATGGGCCGCCGGCGCCGCGTGGATATGCAGCTTGCCGGCGTGATCGCGCCGTTCGATGCCATGCTGGCCTGCCGCCGGAAAACGCAGCGGCGCGACGACGCGGTCGATGTCGGTGACCGGCCGCCCGCTGATCAGCGCAACCGCGCCACCCGCGGCTTTGAACAAGCGGCGGAGCAGCGTCTTGAGACCGGCGTCGGCCGCGACCGCCTCCGGGCGCGCGGCAAACTCGAGCAGCGTGCCGTCGATATCCAGGAAAAAACACCAGTCGGGATCGAACGCCGGCATGTCACGCCCGTCGGCTGCGCGTAACACCGGGTTCACTTTCGAGTCTGCATTCATGGTCATTGAAACTATTCAAAATTGCATAAGTGACGGACAAATTCTGCGTGCAGAATATTCCCCTCTCCCTCGGGCGCAAGAGTGAGGGCGCGCTGGTCAGTTATTTATCAAGTCTTCGGCGGGTCCCGATAGCGGGTTACGACGCGGCGCGGCGGACGGGCTGGATCGCCGTGGCATCCTTGAGCATGCGCCGGCGCAGCCGCATGCGCGCCGCGTCGAGCAGCATCCTGCCCGCCCAGCGGTAAACGTTGAACTCCTGGATCAGTCCCCGCATGCTGCGCATGCGCTGGCGCTGTTCCTGCGACGGCATCGTCAGCGCGAGATGGATGGCCGCCGCGCATTCGTCGATGTTGTACGGATTGACGATGAGCGCCTCCGCGAGTTCCTTGGACGCGCCGGCGAACTGGCTCAGGATGAGCACTCCCTGCTCGTCGTCGCGCGCCGCCGCGAACTCCTTGGCCACGAGGTTCATGCCGTCATGCAGGCTCGTCACCATGCACACGTCGGCCGCCCGGTAGTATTCGTATACCTGCCGCGCGTCGTGGTGTTCGATTTTGAGGCAGATCGGCTCGACGCCGGCGCGGCCGAAGCGGTCGTTGATGCGGCGCGCGAGCGCGCGCACGCGCGCCTCGAAATTCTGATATTCGTCGATGCGCGAGCGCGACGGCGCGGCGATCTGCACGAACACGAACTTGCCGATCCATTGCGGCTCGCGTTCGAGCAGGCGCTCCACCGCGAGGAACCGCTCGAGTATGCCCTTGGTGTAATCGAGACGGTCGATCCCCACGCCGAGCAGCAGCCCGGCGGGAAAACCGTTGCGCGCGCGCACCGCCGCATGGCAGTCCGCGGCCGGCGGCAGGCCGGCGAGCGCGAGCGGCGGCCACTCGATCGAAATCGGGTAGCGTTTGATCACGGTCGACTCGCCGCCATATGACACGGTGAACGTCTCGCGGTCGACGCGCGCCTCGAGGAACCGGTCGACGGTATCGAAAAAATTGTTGCAGTGAAACTGGGTGTGGAAGCCGAGGATGCTGCTGCCGAGCAGTCCTTCGAGTATGGATTCACGCCACGGGCAGATGCCGAAGGTCTCCGGGTTCGGCCACGGAATGTGCCAGAAGGTGATGATGGTCGCGTCCGGCAGCAATTCGCGGATCATTTTGGGCAGCAGCGCAAGATGGTAGTCCTGCACCAGGACGATCGGGT
>JAYWDM010000197.1:0-6092 GCA_043779885.1 Betaproteobacteria bacterium
CGCGCGTTTCTCGCGAAATGAATTACATAGACGCCGCGACCGGCCAAACCTATCCGCTGGCCAAGCCGCGCTGGTGCGGCGACGGCGGCGGACACCTCAATCTGGGCGATGCGCCCGGGCTTGCGCGCGACGAAATCGATACGACAAAACGCTCGGTATGGCGTTACGCCAAGGCCCTGCTCGTCGATGTGAAAGACGCGGTAACGCTGGGCGAAGGCTGGACGCCGCTCGTATGCGGCAGGCTCGATGGCGTCGCGGTAACGATGAAACTCGAATTCATGATGCCCACCGGCTCGTTCAAGGACCGCGGCATGACGACGCTCATCAGCTATCTGAAGAGTTGCGGCATTGGTAACGTGCTGGAGGACTCATCCGGCAACGCCGGCGCATCGCTCGCCGGCTACGCGGCGGCGGCCGGCATGCGCTGCCGCATATTGGTGCCGGAAACCGCGTCGTATCCGAAAATCGCGCAGATGGCGGCGACGGGCGCCGACGTGGTGACGGTCAAAGGCTCGCGCCAGGACGTCGCCGAGGCCGCGTTGCGGTATGCGCGGGAAATTTTCTACGCGAGCCACAACTGGCAGCCGTTCTTCATCGAAGGCACCAAGACGCTCGCCTACGAACTGTGGGAGCAACTGGGTTTCAGGGTCCCGGACAATATCGTGGTTCCGCTCGGTTACGGCAGCAACGTGTGCGGCTGCGAGCGCGGGTTCGCGGAACTCAAACGGCGTGGCGAGATCGACCGCATCCCGCGCTTGTTCGGCGTGCAGGCAGCCAACTGCGCGCCGTATTACGCGGCGTTCAGGGCCGGCGCGGATGAACTGGTGCCGACCGAGATAACAACGACGGTCGCGGAAGGCATCGCGTCATCGAAGCCGACCCGCGTGCGCGAGGTATTGCATGCAGTGCGAAATTCAGGCGGCAGCATCGTCGCCGTAACTGAAGACGAGATCGTTGCCGCGCTCGGCGCGCTGGCGCGCCAGGGTTTGTACGTCGAGCCGACCAGTGCGGCCGCGGCGGCGGGCCTGCGCCAGTTATTCAAAGAGGGTGCGATTGCACCGGAGCAGACCACGGTGCTGGTGCTGACCGGATCGGGGTTGAAAGCTTCCGAGAAAATCGGGCAGTTGCTCAACGCCGGCGCACGCGGCGAATAGCGGCGGCTGTCCGGCGTGGCGCGCCGACTCATTACGCCTGGGTCTAACGGGTCTCTGAATTTGCTGAATCGTCGCCCGCACACCATGCTAATATTCCTGGCAACCAGGGGAAACCATGCCGACGCTGCAGTTCAAGGGCAAGACCGCCGTCGAGTGCTATCACCACACGGTCCTGCATCACACGCTTGAGTTCGATCAGAAGCTGTCAATGCTCGGCAAGGGAGAAAGGCCCTCCCTCGATGGCAACCTGATCATCGAAGGCGATAACCTGCTGGCGCTGAAAGCCCTGCTGCCCACCCACGCAGGGCGAATCAAGTGCATCTACATTGATCCGCCGTACAACACAGGCAAAGAAGAGTGGGTTTACAACGACAACCTGACGCAACCACAATTCAGGGAGTGGATAGGGCAAGTTGTGGGTAAGGAGGGGGAGGACGCGTCGAGGCACGAGAAATGGTGCTGCATGATCTACCCGCGTCTCCAATTACTCCGAGAACTCCTCCGCGATGACGGAGTTATTTTCGTTAGCATCGACGAGAACGAACGACATCACCTTCAAGTGCTCATGGACGAGATTTTCGGTTCAGAGAACTCAATCGGCAGCATCGTATGGAAGGGATCTACTGAGAACAATCCGACGCTGGTTGCAATTGAGCATGAGTATATCTTGTGCTGGGCCAAGGATCGTCGAAAATTGCCCAACGAGTGGTCTGACCCCAATCCCGCCGCGAAGCAATTCATGCTTGACGAGTACGAACGGATTAGCGCAGAGACAAATGATCTCACGGAACGTCGAAAGCGTTTTCGGGCTTTCATACGCGGTAACAAGGTAGCCTGTGCACCGCTTACGCACTATGATCGTATCGACGATAAAGGCCCTTACACTGGAAGCCGCAAAGTACACAAGCCCGAGAAGGACGGATACTTTTACGACGTTTCACACCCGGTCACAAGAAAGCCGTGCAAGATTCCTCTAAGGGGCTATAGGTATCCGCCTGGACGAATGAAGGAGTTGATCGATGGCGACAGAATAATCTACGGCGAGGACGAAACGCAGATTATCCAGATCAAGGAATACCTCAAAGATTATGAGGGAGCGCTAAAGAGTGTGATCAGCCTCGATAGCAGAGTTGGTTCCAATGAGCTTGAAGCTATTTTCGGTAATCGGGAAGTGTTCAGAGGTCCGAAGCCTGTCGATCTGATCAAGCGACTACTGAGTTTTTCTACCGAAGAGGAGGACGTCGTCTTGGATTCTTTCGCAGGAAGTGGGACTACGGCGCAGGCAGTTCTTAATCTCAACCGGGAAGATGGCGGTAATCGCAAATTCGTCCTTGTGCAGATGGCGCATGACAATAAGAATGATGACGGTCCGAACATCTGTCGCACAATCACAGCCGAGCGCATTCGGCGCATAGGTGTCGGGTATACGCGGATGCGCTCTGGGCGTGGCGAGCCACGTGAGGAACAGGTGGTCGGACTCGGCGGATACTTCACCTACGCCCAACTTGGTGCACCGCTGTTCGGTGAATACCGCGACCTTGGCAAGAAACTTCCCGCATACGAAGAACTCGCAAAATACATCTTCTACACCGAAACCAGCCGCGATTTCGATCGCAAGGTGCTGAACGCAAAGACCGGCAAGATTGGTGACCATAGCGGTACGAGCTATTACTTGCTCTACACCCCAGACGGCAAGGAAGACCGCGCGTTCGATTTGCCGTGGTTGCAAGCGATCGATAAACGCGAGAAGAACCGTAATCTTGTCGTATATTGCGAGAAAATCTGGGTACACCGCGATGATCTGGCCAAGTTCGAGCGTGAAACCGCGCGCACCCTGCGGCCAATGCTGATACCGTTTAACCTGAAATAACTGGAGGATCAGTCATGGCCAAGCATAGCTATACCGCGATTCTTGAGAAAGAGGGCGACATGTACGTGTCGCTGTGCCCCGAACTCGACGTGGCGAGCCAGGGCGCAACGGTCGAGGAGGCAACCGCCAATCTCAAAGAAGCCGTGGAACTGTTTCTCGAATGTGCCGACCCGGAGGAACTCAAGCGGCGCCTGCATACCGAAGTTTTCGTGACGCGGTTCGAAGCCGTGCATGGCTAGATTACGCGTCCTGTCCGGGCGCGAGGTGTGCCGCATCCTGCAGCAGCACGGGTTCATCGAAGTTCGGCGTCGCGGCAGCCATGTCGTAATGCAGCGCCGAACCGAAACGGGGACGACCACGCTTCCCGTGCCCGACCACAATGAGATCAAGATCGGAACGCTGATGGCTATCATCCGCCAGAGCGGACTGCCGCGTTCCGCCTTCGAATCGTAATTCGCGCGGTCCGATGCCACTCAAGCGCTATCAGGAACGCGTCGTCAAGGAAGTCAAAATCTTCCTTGATCTGCTCGCGCAGCAGCAGACTGAAGGCAACCGACACGCATCGGTAGACGCATGGGACGAAGCGGGACGGCACTTCTACCGTCCCGGCGACTATCGGGAACGCAGAAATGGCGTCGGCAAGGATTTGCCGACTTTTTGCGTCAAGGTTCCGACCGGCGGCGGCAAAACACTGCTTGCCACTCAGATGCTCGGATTGATATATCAGACCATCCTGCGAGACCGCAACGGCGCGGGCCTAGTGCTGTGGGTGGTGCCGAGCGATCAGATTTACAAGGACACACTGAAGGCATTGCGCGACCGCAGGCATTTCTACCGCGAGTCGCTTGAGTTCGCGCTATCGCGGCGGATCGAAGTGTGGGAGAAGCACGAAATCGCGCGGCTCACTCCCGGCCAACTGCGCGTCAATCTGAATATACTGATCCTCAAACTCGCCAGCACCAACCGCGAAACCCAGGAGCAACTGAAGTTCTTCCGCGACAGCGGCGGCAATATCGTTCAGCACTTCCCGCCCGAGGACGATGCGGATGCGCATAAAGCGCTCAAGCAGAGGATTCCCAACCTTGACATGCTGGTCGAGGACGAATCCCGCGGCCAGTATCTCGCGAAGACCTCGCTCGGCAATCTGGTGCGGCTATGCGAACCGGCGGTGATCCTCGACGAGGGCCACAAGGCGACCAGCGGCCTCGCGCGGAGCACGATCGAAGGTTTCAATGCCTCGATCGTAGTCGAGTTGTCAGCCACACCGCCGCGCGAGGCCAACGTGCTGACGCGCGCCACGGGTAAGGAACTGCTCGACGAGCAGATGATCAAGCTGCCGATCAACATCGCGAACTCGAATCAGAAATCGTGGAAGGATTGCTTGAGCCATGCACGCGACAAGCGCGAAGAACTGGCGCGGATTGCCGCGCGTCATTACAAGGACAGCGGCAAATTGATCCGACCGATCGTGCTGGTGCAGGCCGAGCGTACCGGAAACGATCAGCGCGATTCGGGCTTCGTCCACAGCGAGGATGTCAAAGAGCACCTGATACAGCGGCTCGGCGTCAACGAGAGCGCAATCGCCATCAAGACGTCCGAGAAAGATGAGATCGACAAAAACGATTTGCTGGCCGACGGATGTCCTATCGAGTGGATCATCACCAAGTCCGCCTTGCAGGAGGGCTGGGATTGCCCGTTCGCCTACTTGCTGGTTTCCCTCAATAATACCGGCAGCCAGCTTGCGATGACGCAACTTGTAGGCAGAATATTGCGCCAACCCTACGTCGAAAAAACGGCGTTCGAAGAATTGAATGAAAGCTATGTGTTTTGCCTCAATCGCAAATCGTCCGACATCACGCGGGAAGTCAAGCGCGCGCTGGAACAGGAGGGTTACGAGGGCGACGCGGAAAGCGTTGTCGATCATGGTGAGAGCGGCGGCAAGCTGGAGAAAAAGCGCGAGGCCACGATCCGCAAGGAGTTCAGGCCGTTTTACCGCGAGTTCAAAGGCAAGATTTATCTGCCGCGCTTTTGCATTCGACGCGGAAACCAATACGAAGCGCTTGATTATTTTCGGCATCTGGTGAGCGCCATCGACATCGGCCAATTCGACTACGCTGCCGTGAACTGGGACCTTGCGCAGGAAATTGTCGCCGGCAAGGATACGTTTTATCGGCTCACGCTGGGACAGGATGAGTTGGAGAATGTGGCGGGGCGCGAAGGCAGCATCGTGGAAACAGACGAACTGGTGAAGGCATGGCTCGTCGCCAGTCTGCGGTTCGACCACTACAGCTTCAAGCAACTGCGGGAAATTGTCGAGCGGGTCACTGCAAGGCTATACGAAGTGAACAGGAATTTGCCGGGTAAGCTTGGGTTCGTAAAATACGTCGTGCGGGAAAGGACTGCGGGCTTTATTCAACGCGAGAGCGACAGTCAAACCCACGCGGCATTCGAACGACTTTTCAGCTCCAAATCGCTTTGTTTCTTCCTCGAATGCGTTGAGGCGCGTTTTGAAATTCCGCCCAAAGTCGAGATTCGATCTGTTAAAAGGCTGGTGCGGGATGACAATGAGCCGGTGCAGCGGTCGTTATTCGATTTCGTCGCCGATGACCTGAACGATTACGAGAAATCTGTTGCGCTTTACCTCGACGACCATCCCGAGGTCCTGTGGTGGTATCGCAACCTGGTCGGTGCGCAGCACTTTTCAATACAGGGCTATCGGCGCAACAGAATTTATCCGGATTTCGTTGTACAGCAGGGCGACAAATCCAAACCTGTGGCGTCAGTCGTGGTGGTGGAAAGCAAGGGCAAGCATCTCAAGGGCAGCGAGGACACCGCCTACAAGCGGAATGTCGCCGAATACTTCGGCAGGATCGGGCAGAAAGTTCCGTGGCAAAAACTCGCCAAGGATTTTCATGAAGAGCAATTCCGGTTTCAAGTGCTGGACGAAGGGGATTACGCAGATCGTGATTGGCGAGATGACTTAAGAAAACTTCTGCAACGTCCTGCACAGGGGTGATGCTGGAACCAGTGCCCTGCCACCAACAACGCGAGTGCCACAATACCCCCCC
>JAYWDM010000198.1:0-6054 GCA_043779885.1 Betaproteobacteria bacterium
GAAGTCAACTCGTGGTACGGCTTGCTGGCGCCCGCCGGCACGCCGCGCGAAATCATCCTGCGCCTGAATTCCGAAGTTTCGCGCGCGCTGCGCGAGCCCGACGCGCGCGAGCGCCTTAACTCGATCGGCGCCGAACCGATGGACGGCACGCCCGAAGAATTCGCCGCGTACATACAGGCTGAAATGACGAAGTGGTCGAAGGTCGTCAAGACGGCGGGGCTGCGCGCGGACTGAGACGCGCGCGCGGCGTGCGAAAAAAAGCCGGGTCGACCCGGCTTTTTTGCTTCTGGACCGGCGCCGCCTAATAGCGGTAGACCAGGCTCGCGGTCAGCGCGTTGACGTTCATTTTTCCATTGTATCCATCGCTCACGCGGTAGCGTTCCCACTCTCCGCGCACGCCGACGTTTTTGGTGAAGTCGTACTCCGCGCCGACGCCGTACTTGTAGCTGACGAGATTCTTGCTCGGCGACGGGTTCACCAGCGCCGACGCGCCACCCGTTGCGGCAAAAAGATCGCGCGTTTTCGAACTCTGAATACCGATTCGGCCGAGCAGCAAAAACTTGTCCGCCACGACCGGCACCGTGCCGACCGCGTCGAGGTTCCAGCCCAGCGTGTTCTTGAGTTCGCCGTGCACCGTGCCGGCGGGCGTGGTTCGCGTATCGAAGCCGAAATTACCCAGCCTGAAGAAACCGCCCTCGGCCGCAATGTATTTGTTGAACTGGTAGCCGACGAAAGCCTTGCCTTCGACGCTGGTTTCGTTCTTGGCGGTGCCTGCGGCCGTTGCGCCGCTTCCGGCCAATACCGAATTGACGCTGGAGTCTTCGATCTTCGCGCGCGCCTGGCCGATGCCCGCGCCCAGGTACCAGTTGCCGGTTGCCTCCGCGGCAAAAGCGGGAGGCGCCGCGGTCGTTGCGGCGCTCAACAGCGCCAGGACAAGAATGTTTCTGCTGAATTGCATGGAGGTCTCCGTTGTACGGCCCGTGCCGTCACATCTGGACGCGTAGTCTACCCGAATTGGCGCATTTCAGCGTGGCGGCCTGGATTTGGCTTTGGCCAGTTCCGCGCGCACGATCGCCGCGCCCGCGGCGAGCGCTTTGAGTTTGCCGAGCGCGACCGCGCGCGGCAACGGCACCATGCCGCAATTGGTGCACGGGAAAAGCTTGTCGGGAGCGACGTATTTGAGCGCCGCGCGCAGGGTGCGCGCGACGTCCGCCGGCGTTTCGATCTTTTCCGTCGCGACGTCGATGGCGCCGACCATCACATCCTTGCCCTTCAATAAACCGATCAGTTCCAGCGGCACTTTTGAATTGCGGCATTCGAGCGACACCTGGTCGATGGTCGACTTCGCGAGCAGCGGAAAAGTGCTTTCGTACTGGCGCCACTGCGAACCCAGCGTTTTTTTCCAGTCGATATTCGCCTTGATGCCGTAGCCGTAGCAGATGTGCACCGCGGTCTTGCACTTGATGCCGTCGGCCGCGCGCTCGAGGGCTTCGATGCCCCAGTCCCTGATATCGTCGCGGTAGGCGTCGACGTTGAATGCGGGCTCGTCGAACTGGATCACATTCGCGCCGAGCGCGGCGAGTTCGCGCGCTTCCTTGTTGAGTATTTTCGCGAACGCCATCGCCAGCCGCGCGCGATCCTTGTAGTACCCGTCGAACAGCGTATCGATGATGGTCATCGGCCCGGGCAGCGTGTACTTGATCGGATGGTCGGTCGCGGCGCGCAGGAGGCGCACGTCTTCCGTATGCACCGGGTGCGGGCGCGCGACGGGACCGACGACCTGCGGCACCCTCGCATCGTAACGCTTGCGGATGTGCATCGTGACGAGATGCCTGAAGTCGATACCCTTGAGGTGTTCGAGATAGCCGGTTACGAAGTGGCGCCGCGATTGCTCGCCATCGGTAATGATGTCGATGCCCGCAAGCTCCTGATCGCGGATCGCGAGCCGCGTGGCGTCGCGCTTGGCCTCGATGAGCGCGGTGCCATCCAGCAGCCACGGCGCCCACAATTGATTCGGCTGCGCCAGCCACGCGGGCTTGGGCAGGCTGCCGGCTATCGTCGTCTGCAGCAGCGGTTTTCCCATTTCGTTCTCCTCATCAAAGCCGTGCGGCCCGCGCTCAGGCGAGCATCTGATAGATGCGGCGCGCCGCCGCCAACAAGGCGCGGTCATTATCCGCTTTACCGATGAGTTGCGCGCCGACCGGCAATCCATGCGGCCCCTTGAAGAGCGGCATCGTCACGGACGGCACGTGCAGGGTCGTCCAGATCAGGCAATGATTCGCATTGCCGGTTTTTTCGAGCCCGACCGGCGCCTCGCCGGCCGCCGACGCCGTGAGCAGCACGTCGTAGTTTTCAATAACCGGCGCAAACGCGCGCCGGCACCGCGCGGCGAACGCGCGCGCCTCGCGATAGCGTTCGAAGCTGCATGCGAGGCCGCTTTTCAACCGGTTCTCGCGCAGCGTCACGCTGATCTCGTTCCAGTGATGTTCGATTTCATGGGTGAAATTGCGCGCGAATTCATAGCTTGATATCGCGAGATGGGTATCGATGAGCCGCTCGAAGTCCGCCGGCAGATCGACATCGGTGACGGCTATGCCAGCGCGCGCCAATCTCCGCGCCGCATCTTCAAGCGACTCCTGCGTATGCGCTTCGACCTCAGGCCACACGTGGGTGCGGCAAAAACCGACGCGCAATGCGCCCGTGTGTTCAGGCACGGGTGCCGGCGCCTCGCCGAGCAGCACGTCGCGATACAGCGCGATGTCGTCAATCGAGCGTGCGAGCAAACCCAGCGTGTCGAGCGAACCGGCCGCTTCGCGCACGCCCGTACAGCGCAGGTCGCCCCACGTCGGGCGATACCCGAAAGCGCCGCAGAACGACGCGGGGCGTATGGTCGATCCGGTCGTTTGCGTGCCGATCGCCAGCGGCACCATATTGTCGCCGACGGCGGCGGCGGAACCGCTCGACGAGCCGCCCGGCGTGCGCGCGGGATCGAACGGATTCATCGTCTTGCCCGGATGGCGGTTGGCGAATTCGGTCGTGACCGTTTTGCCCATCAGCACGCCGCCCGCTTTGCGCCCGAGCGCAACACACGCCGCCTCGTTCTTCGGCTGATTCCCTTTGTAGATCGGCGAGCCGTATTCGGTCGGCATGTCGGCGGTGTCGATGATGTCCTTGATGCCGAACGGCACGCCGATCAGCGGGCCGCGCCTGCCGCTTTTGTCGAGAGCCACCGCCTGTGCTATCGCCTGATCGCGGTTGAGGTACTGCCACGCCTGCACCGCGGGCTCACGCGCTTCGATATGCTCCAGACACGCGCGCACCACCGCTTCGCACGTGGACTGCCCCGCATCGATCGCCGCGACGATTTCGGTTGCGGTCAGCTCGTTGAGCTTGCGCGTTCTTGACGTCATGTCCATGCGGCGTTTGCCTTACTGGGGTTGAATGCCGATTTCGGGTATGAGCTTGCGGTAGCGATCGTACTCGGCCCGCAACAGTTTCGCATACGACGCGGGCGTCGTATCCACCGCGGGTTCGCCGCCCTGGCGGTCGAAGCGCTCGCGGGTATCCGGCCGGCGCAATATGCCGACGATGTCCGCATGGAGTTTCGCGATCAGGGGCCGCGGCATTGCGGCAGGCGCGACCAGTCCGAACAGGGTCTCCACCTCGGCAGCGGGCAGCCCTGCTTCCGCCATGGTCGGCACGTCAGGCAGCGCCGCGAAACGCCGCGCGCTGGTCACCGCGAGCGCGCGCAACCTCCCATCGCGCACACCCGGCATCGCCGCCGGCGCGACGTACACAACGTAGTGCACACGGTTCGCATACATTTCGGTGTACGAATCGGCCACCGACTTGAACGGCACATGCACGGCGTCGAGACCGGCGGCGCGATTGAAGATCACGCCGGAGAGATGCGCCGCCGTGCCGGCGCCGATCGAAGCGAAGTTGAACTGACCCGGTTTTGATTTGACCAGCGCGACAAATTCACTGACCGTGCGCGCGGGCACGCCCGCCGCCACCGCGAGCACGCTCGTGATCGACGCCATCAGCGCAATCGGCGCGAAATCCTCGATCGGGCGGTATGGCGGCCTGGCCTGAAACAATGGCGAGACGACGAGCGAGGATGAAGCGACGCCGATGTTGTAACCGTCGGGCGTCGAAGTCGCGATCAACGTCGCGCCGATGAGGCCGCCCGCGCCCGCGCGGTTGTCGGCGATCACCTGCTGTTTATAAATTTCCGACAACGCCTGCGCGACCGTGCGGCCGAAGTAATCGCTGCCGCTGCCCGGCGAGGCGGGGATGATCATGCGAATCGGCCGCGCGGGGTACGTATCCGCGGCCGCGGCAAACGCCGTTGCCGACAACGCGCAACACGTCAGCGCCGCTGCGCAAAGCCAACGATTGAGTATTACGGATTTGGCGATACTACGCGCCATCATCCCCACCCTGGCCCCTCGCCTCGCCCTCCCCGGGGGAGAAGGGCTTTGCATCCCTCGCGATCGACGATATCGCGCATCAGCGCCTTTGCGCTCCCTTCTCCCTCGGGGAGTAGGGGTGGGGATGAGGGCGCACGTTCGATTGTGCCAGGGACCGAGAGGCGAGAACGGGAATTCGCGGGCCATGGCCCGTGCCGTTCGAGCGGCACCGGCTTGCAAGCCGATGCGCGCCCTGCAAGGGAGGGACAAGTTTTCGACCCTATTGATTGTCATCAATTATCCAATGCTCAATAATCATCGCCTGCACCCTCTCCCTCATCTTGCGGTCGTCACCGGAACAATCATTTTGCAGAGTGTAGAGCAAAATGAGCGCCGGGTTGAGTTTGCCCGCACACGCGGCATGTGCGGCACTATGGCGGAGGACGCAACGCTCATAAAGTCAGCGAACATCACGCCGCAACAGGAATTCCGGATTGCGCATGGCCGCTGTCCGGCGCAACGTGTGCGGTTACTACCGGAATAATGGGGAATTTGTGTCACGCGCGCACCGGCGTTAAGCGGCTATCTGTCATCCAATAAAGTTACATTTGGGCAGATAATTCTTGGCAGCTAATTTCTGTCACCTAATTTTTGTCAACTAATATTATAGTTAAGTGCTAAATAGTCGACCGAGCACAGCATGAGTCCCACAGTCCTTCGGGAGGGCGCATTTCGCCTCTACTTCTTTTCGCGGGAAGAGTCGCGAGCCCATGTTCACGTTTATTGCGCCGATGGCTAGGCGAAATTTTGGCTTGAGCCGCGGATCGAGGTGGCGCACAATTACGGCTTGAGCGGTCCTCAGCTCAGGTCGGCTGAGGGCCTAATCCGGAAACATGAAGAGGTCATTCGTGCCGCCTGGCGCAAGCATTTTGGAAGTTGAGGTCACGAACGTTTCGAAGCACGGCTTTTGGCTGTTGCTTGGAGATGAAGAACTTTTTGTGGCGTTTTCTGAATTTCCCTGGTTCAAGGAAGCCCCGATCTCGAAAATTCTCCACGTTGAGTGTCCGCATTCGCACCATCTCTTCTGGCCTGATCTCGATGTTGACTTGGCAGTCGAATCCATCCGTCATCCTGAGAAGTTTCCCTTGCTGGCGCGCAACAGCACTTAACTTCAGGTCGAACGGACGGGCCATAAGCGCTGCGTCGTCGATAAGTTCAGTGTTGGCCCGCCGTTCACCACGACGTTAGACCTCTTTTCATCGCCCACGCATGCAGCACTTGCTGCCGCACTACAATGTAGTTACACTGCATTCATGAGCACACTTCGCTTCGAATGGGACAATCGGAAAGCCGCGACAAATCTAAAAAAGCACGGCGTGAGTTTCGAAGAAGCCAAAACAGTCTTTTTCGATGAACGCGCCAAGCTTATCGATGATCCAGATCACTCCGAGGACGAAGAGCGCTTTGTTTTACTTGGAATGAGCAGCGCACTTCGTTTTCTGCTCGTCTGCCACTGTTACCGGAGGAAGGGCAATGTCATTCGCATCATCTCCGCACGCAAGGCAATTGCCAAGGAATCCAAATCTTACTAATCGGGTGCCACATGCGCAAAGAGTACGACTTCTCCAAAGCACGGAAAAAT
>JAYWDM010000199.1:0-6049 GCA_043779885.1 Betaproteobacteria bacterium
CGCGCGGCCTGCGCGTGCGCGGCGACGTCTCAGTCTGCCTCGGCTGCCCGTACGAGGGCGAAGTAAAACCCGCGCAGGTGACGCGGGTCGCGCGCGAACTCTACGCGATGGGCTGCTTCGAAATCACCCTCTGCGACACCATCGGCACCGGCACGCCGGGCAAGACCCGCGCGGTGATCGAGGACGTCGCGAAATACGTGCCGCTCGAGAAACTGGCGGGACATTTTCACGACACGTACGGACAGGCGCTGGCGAACACGCTGGCCGCGCTCGAATGCGGTGTGGCCACGTTCGACAGCTCGGTCGCCGGTCTCGGCGGCTGTCCGTATGCGAAGGGCGCCACCGGCAACGTCGCGAGCGAAGACATGCTCTACATGTTTGACGGCCTCGGCATCGAAACCGGCGTCGATATGGGCAGGCTGATTGCCGCCGGCGACTTCATCTGCGCGGCACTCGGCCGCGCGACGCTGTCGCGCGTGGCACGCGCCATTGCGGCGAAATCCAAAGCGGCATGAGCGACGACGACGTAGCGTCGCCATGCGTCAGGATCTGCGTCGTGGACGAAACGCGCGAGGTGTGTCGCGGCTGCTATCGCACGCTCGATGAAATATCGAAATGGGCGGGCTACACGCGCGCGGAAAAACTCGCGGTGTTAAGCGTCCTCGCGCGGCGCCGCGAGCGCGCGCCATTCGCGCATCATGCGCAAACCCAGTAACGGGAGTACCGTCATGCCGTTGTCACCACCCGCACCCCGCCAGCTCATGCACAACCGCGCGATCGAATGCCGCGGCTACCAGCGTGAAGACGGCCTGTGGGACATTGAAGGCCATCTCGTCGATACCAAAACCTACCACACTACCGCGCGCGACACGGGGCGCCCGCGCCAGCCGGACGAGCCGGTGCACAACATGTGGCTGCGGCTCACGGTCGATCTCGACATGACGATACACGATGCCGAAGCGGCAACCGATGCGGGACCCTACAGGCAGTGCGGCGACATCACGCCCAACTTCAAGGCGCTCAAGGGCATCACCATCGGCGCCGGCTGGCGCCGCAAAACGCTCGAAGTCCTCGGCGGCATCAAAGGCTGCACGCATCTCGTTGAACTCCTGGGCCCGCTCGGCACCACCGCGTACCAGGCCACCGGCCGGGCGCGCGAGCAACGCAATGCCGGCAAGCCGGTTACCCGCAAACCGTACCAGCTCAATGCCTGTCACATGTATGAGGACACCAGCCCCGCGGTGAAAGAACGCTGGCCGCAGCATTACAAGGGGAAATAGCGGCGCCAGGGCCGGCGCGTCAGCGCCGCGCGTAAAGCCAGCGCGCGAGCGGCGCCAGCACGCCGAAGAAGCCGATGCTCGCGAACGCGAGCCCCCACGCGATCACGCTCTGATTGCCGCCGGCGACATCGAGCACCACGCCGAACACCAGCGGCGCGAGGAACGCCACGCTAAAGCCTGTAAATGAATAGACCGCCATCGTCGCGCCGCGCAATTCCGGCGGCGTCGCGGCGATTACGCCGGAAGTAAGCGCGGCCGAATCGCCGAGCATGCTGCCATAGTGCACGCACATGAGCGCAAACACGACGGACCACGGCCACGCGGCAGTGAATCCGATCACGCACGCCATCGCTCCCGACAAGCTCATAAAAAGAAAAATCGTGCGCTGCCGGCCAAACCGCAATGCGAGTTCATTGCCGGTGACGCTCATTACCGGCCCCAGCACGTTGATCATCGCTGCGAGCGTCGCCGCCGCGAGCGGCAGGCCGCCGGCCTGCAGGGTGCCGACGAACACCAGAAACGCGACCATCCACGAGCGCTGGCCGAAAAGTTCATAGTTGTGCACCGAGTAGCCCAGCACGTAAAGCATCGTGGTGCGATTGCGCACGACCGGCCGGAAGTCGAGCAGCGCCGGCGACTTCGCATGCGCGCTTTGCACGCGCCCACGCGGCATTCCATACAGAACGGCGAACGCCGCCAGCAGCGGGCCCACGGCGCCGAACACGAACGCCCATTGCCAGCCGAGCAACTCGGCGATCTTGCCGCTCGCGGCAATCGAAATGGTCGAGCCGATGCCGAAACTTGCCGTGTAGAACGCGGTCGCGCGCGATTGCGCCCTGCCTTCGAGTTGATCGGTGAGCGACTTCAGCCCCGGCATGTACGTGCCGCCGAGACCCGCGCCGATCAGGAACTGGAAGAACAACGCGCTCCACAGTCCGCTCGCCAGCAGCGCGAATCCCGCGGCGCCGAATACCGATACCCAACACGCAAAAAAATAAATGCGGCGCGAATCGACGCGGTCCGTCAGGCTGGACAGCACCGGCACCGCCAGCATGTAGCCGGCGTAAAACACGCCGCCGATCAACCCCGCCGCGGAATTGTTGAGTCCCCATAGCCGCATCAATTCAGGCAGCAGCGTCGTGTATGACGCGAATCCGGTCATGCTGAGCGTTTCGGCGGCGCACATGAGCACCGTCAGGCGGATCGCGAATTGCGGCGCGGCCACCGTCATCCCGCCAGCCTGCCCGCGTGCCAGTCACGCACGATTTCACGCGCGGCATTCATTCCCGGCACACCCGACACGCCACCGCCCGGGTGCGTGCCCGCGCCGCACATGTACAGCCGCGCAAGCGGGCCGCGATATGCCGCATACCCGAGTACCGGCCGCGCGCTGTAGAGTTGATCGAGCGTCAGCGTGCCGTGAAAAATGTCGCCGCCCACGAGTCCGAAGTCGCGTTCGAGATCGAGCGGCGAAAGCACCTTGCGGCCCAGCACGCTCGCCCTGAAGTTGGGCGCATAGCGACTGACGGTGTCGATCACGAGATCCGCGGCCTCGTTCTTGCAATCGTCCCAGCTCCTGCCGTCGGGCAGCGCGTAGCCGAAATGCTGGCAAAAGAGGCTCGCGACGTGTTGGCCGGGCGGCGCCAGAGTGTCGTCGACCGTGCTCGGGATCAACATCTCCACCACGGGTTCGTGCGACCAGCCGTGGGTGCGCGCGTCGAAATAAGCGCGTTCCATGTAGCCAAGCGACGGTGCCATGATGATGCCGGACTGGTGGTGTACCTGTGCGTCGCGCCCTGGCAACGCGCTGAAATCAGGCAATTCGCTTAATGCAACATTCATGCGCAACGTTGCCGAGCCGCACTGATAGTTGCGCATGCGGGCCACGAAGTCCGCTTCGAGTTCGCGTTCTTCGATCAGCTTGAGGTACAGCAGGCGCGGATTGAGATTCGAGACGACGCAGCGCGCTTCGACCACGCTGCCATCGGCGAGCGTCGCCGCACGCGCCACGCCATCGGTGACAACTAAGCGGGCGACTTCTGCATCAGTGGTGATCTCAACGCCGCGCGCGCGCGCTTCCGCCGCCATCGCCTGCGTGATAGCGCCCATGCCGCCGACGGCATGCCCCCAGACACCCTTCCTGCCGTTGACCTCGCCGAACACATGATGCAGCAACACGTATGCCGAGCCGGGCGTATACGGGCTGGCGAAATTGCCGACGATCGCGTCGAAGCCGAACGCGGCCTTGATCGGCTCTGATTCAAACCACGCATCGAGCATTTGCCCCGCGCTTTTGGTGAACAGATCGAGCACGTCGCGCCGCGCCGGCATGGCGAGACGGCGCATCCGGTTTCCCGCCGCCAGCGCAGCGAGCGCATCGCGCACGCCGCCGCCAACGTTGGGAGGCGTCTCAACCGCCAGTTCGCGCAGCATATCGGCAACCGTTTCGAGCATCGCGTAATAACGCGGCAGTGCGGCGGCGTCGCGCGGCGAGAATTTGGCGACCTCCGCGCGGGTTGCCGCAAGCGTGGGCCCGATTTTCAGGTAACGCCCATCAGGTAACGGCACAAAGTTCGAAACCGGCCGTTCGAGTATGACGAGGCCGTGCTCGCGCATCCGCAGGTCGCGGATCACCCGCGGGTGCAGCAGGCTGACCGTGTAGCTCGCGGTCGAGTTGCGAAAGCCCGGCAGGAATTCTTCCGTCACCGCCGCCCCGCCGACGATACCGCGGCGCTCGAGCACGCGCACCTTCAAGCCGGCGGCGGCGAGATAGCACGCACAGACAAGACCGTTATGGCCGCCGCCGATGATAACGGCGTCGTATTTCCGCAGGGAAGGCATTAGAGGGGATGATACTTGGTGCGGGGCCGCCCGGCGAGACGCTGCGGGCGCATATCACCAGGCGTCGCGCGCCGCCGACTCGTGCAAGCGGTCATTGCACGGGTCGGCGCACCGGACGTTAACAGGGGTATGCTGTAAGCAGGAACGGTTCGCTGCCGGAAGATGTCCAATGTCCCTATGTGCGTGTCCGCCACATCCCGTCTGATCATTGCGCTGGCAGTCGCCATGCTGGCTGGGTGCGCGTCGGTCGCGACTGATGTCACCCTCTTCGACCAGGCGCAGACCTTCGCGCCGACGGAGAATATCGCGATCCTGCTGGACTATCCCGCGCAGCCGCATGCGAAAATCGCGCTGATCGAAGCACGCGGCACGCTCGACGGCGGTGAAGCCGAGTTGTTCGAGGCCGCGCGCAAGCGCGCGCGCGAAGTGGGTGCGGACGCGGTCGTGCGCCTGGAAGTAAACTCGGTCTATCAGCCGCCGGTGCGCGTCTACGATCCGGCGTACGGCTATCCGTTCTATTCACGCTACCGTTATCCGTACCGGCCGTTCTATTACCAGCCATACGGTCTCCCGCTGGCCCCTTATGACAGCTACCGCTGGGTGGGCGGCGGCAACGTGCAATCCCTGAAGGCGGTCGCCATCAAGTACACGCGAGAGCGGCCGCGTGAATAGCCCGCTGCGCCAAAATCGCCCGCGACCGATGACCGGACTCAGGATCGGGCCGAACCACGGGATTGCGTCAGCCGGTCCTCTCGCACTGCCGTAAGCGCGGTTTTCCGAATGCGGCGGTTGAGTTCCGCAAGTTCAACGTGCGCCCTTTAAGGTCTGAATTCACCGGGCCGCGCGGCAATTTCGCGCATGCCCCTCTCGATTGTGTTGTCAGGGCTCGGTATCAGACTCATCGTCGACAGGGTATACCGAAAGCATCAATGAAACATTAAGGCTGCCGATAAGAACCAGGAGATCAGGTGGAAAGGTGAACCAACACCAACCAGGGGGATGTATCTCAGCACCAAAATCGACGGTTACGCGGTCGACGCCTGGGTAATTACGCAGGCGACGGAGAATTTTTTGGTTCTTTTGAAAGAAGACACGTGCATCCTCAAATTGGACCTTAAGCTCGGAAAAGTCTGCAGAGCTGACTTCGAAATTAGCACCGGAGTCCTCGCATCGTGGCCCGTCGGGACGACTCTTGGGGAGTCGGGGTTCGCCCTTCCGCCAAACCTTGCTTGGCTCAAGCTCACAGGTAGCGACAAACTGATCGACGTCGAACTTTTCGCCGGCAGCCCGCAGAAAACAGCTCATGGAGACCAACGTTCGCGTTGAATGGCGCGCGGCTTTATCGCGCGTCCAATTTCAAACACGCGGTTACGTGCCGTTTATAGTTGATACCGCGTGATGTCAAGGGAGCCGTGAAAGACCCCGGGGATGTCGATGCTTCCATCATCTTTTACAAGGTATGCGATCCGGTAGTGCCCATAGAGCAAAATTCGGACGTTCCGCGAGGAAGCAACGTACCGGTATCCGATCTCGGGAAAGCCAGCGAGGACCTGCGCTTGTTCGTAGATTTCTTGAACAGTACGAGCAGCGGCGTGCGGGTTATCGGCAGCGATGTACCCGAAGATATCTTCGAGCCAGCGCTGGGCTTCATCGGTTCACGCTATTGTTGCCATGAACGGATGCGATGCGCCATCTCGTCATCTGAGATAGTTCGCGTCGCGTCCGAATCGGCAAGGCCGCGCTCGACCATGACATGGAAAGCAAGCTCGCGCACGATTTCCTCGCGCGAGCTATCCTCAGGCTGCCCCTGGATCAAGCGAGTAAGTTCTTCTTTTGCCGTGGACATAGCTTAAGCCTCCAAGTTGCCACTATTCTGCCACAATCACTTTTGATCGGCGAATGGCACATAACGTTTGAGATGAGAGGAC
>JAYWDM010000200.1:0-6046 GCA_043779885.1 Betaproteobacteria bacterium
GAAAGTCGATCTCGACGGCCACAAGCTCATGCCGTCGCAGTATCCGGTGCTGATGGCGGGCTTCGTCGTGCACCGCTCGATCCACATGGCGCGCGAAGACGCGCACTGCGTGATCCATACGCATTCGAAAGCGGGCGTGGCGGTGGCGTGCCAGGAACAAGGGCTGCTGCCGATCAATCTGGGCGCCATGCACTTATACGACAAGATCGCCTACTACGATGTTGAAGGCGTCACCAACGATGCCGAAGAAAGCGCGCACATCGCGCAGGCGCTCGGCGACAAGAACGTGATGATATTGCGCAATCACGGTCTCCTGACCTGCGGTCCGACGATGGGGCATGCGTTCCACCTGATGCGCCGGCTGGAAATGTCGTGCGAGACGCAGGTAATGGCCCAGGCGGGCGGCGCAAAACTGATCTTCCCGCCCATGGACGTGGTACGCAAGACCACTGCCCAGACGACGCAGATCGTGCACAAGGACAAAGACACCGCCGACGGCCCGGCGATGCTGTGGGCAGCAGTACGGCGCTGGATGGAACAGATCGATCCCGGCTACCTGCACTGAGCGTTTTATCGGTTAGCGCAGGCGGCCCCGCCTGCGCGCGCCTCAATGCGGGCGAGTCGCCTGCGCTGCGCCCCGGCGGAAGTCCGCCGGGGGACGATGGATTTGCCATGACGACGACAGGTCTCTCGTTTTGAAACGCAATCTGAATTTTTTGACGGCGGTACTCGCGGCGGCAGCGTTGGCGCCCGCTGCGCTCGCGCAGCAGTATCCGAACAAGCCAATTCGTCTGCTCATCCCTTCGCCGCCCGGCGGCGGAACCGACCTTTTGGGCCGCCTCCTGAAAGACGGCCTCACCGACCTGTGGGGGCAGCCGGTCGTCGTGGATAATCGCGGCGGCGCGAGCGGCAGGATAGCCGCTGCGGCCGCCGCCAAAGCGACGGCGGACGGTTACACGTTATTTTTTACTTACGGCGGCGTGCTGACTACGGGCTTGCCGATGTTCGGCAAACTTCCCTACGATCCCATCAACGATTTTGCGCCCGTCGCGATGATGGCGCACGTGCCGGGAGTGCTCGTCGCGCATCCGTCTTTTCCGGCGAAGACAGTCGCGGAACTTATCAGGCTTGCGAAGGCCCGGCCCGGGGCGCTGACCGCCGGCGCGTCGAGCATAGGCACCAGCTCGCATCTGAACATGGAGCTCCTCAAGCTCATGGCGGGAATCGATATCCTGGTGGTGACCTATCCAGGCGACGCGCCCGCGCTCGTCGCGCTGCTCGGCGGCCACGCGCCGTTCGCGTTCGCGAGCACCGTGGTGTCGCTGCCGCACATACAGGCCGGCAAGCTGCGGCCCATCGCGGTGGCCACCGCGCAGCGCGTGCCCAATGTGCCGGAAATCCCGACCATCGCCGAGAGCGGACTGCCCGGCTACGAAGGCCTGCTGTTCTACGCGCTCGTCGCGCCCGCGGGGACGCCGGCTGCCGTCGTGAACAAGCTGAATGCAGCCGTGCAGCAGATCAAGCAAACCGCGGCCGTGAAGCAGATCATGACGACGCTCGGCGCGGTCCCTATCGACATGACGCCCGCCGAGCTCGGCGTGTTCCTGCGGCGCGAGCTTGAAAAATGGACGCGAGTCATACGAGCCCGCGGCATCAAGCCCGAATAGACGCGGGCGGTCATCACTGCAAAAGGATCAACATGGATATCGGAACGTTCCTGCTCATGCAATCGCCGGCCGCCCGTTCCTCGCAGGAGGTCTACGCGCGCGGCATCGAGCAGGCCCAGGCCGCTGAAGCCCTCGGCTATCGCAACGTCTGGCTGGGCGAGCATCACTTCTCGACCTACGGCTACCTGTCGCGTCCCGCCCAGCTCGCGACCTACATCGCGGCGAAGACGACGAAGCTGCGCGTCGGCACGGCGGTCATCGTGGTCCCGCTGCACCATCCGCTGATCATCGCCGAAGAAATCGCGATGCTCGACATCCTCTCCGGCGGGCGCCTCGATATCGGGCTCGGCCGCGGCTACCAGCGCTACGAATTCGAGCGCTTCGGACTCAAGCTCGATGCCGGCGGCCAGCGCTGGGACGAATCGATCGACATCCTGATGAAGGCTATTGCAGGGCGGCCCTTCAGCTACGACGGCAAGCTGTTCCAGATTCCGGAGACGACGGTGTACCCGCAGCCCATGCAGAAACCGCATCCGCCGATCTGGATCACGGCGCAAAGCGAATATTCGATCGAGGCGGCGGTGCGACGCGGCTTTAACGTGCTCACGGGCGGGTTCGGCGTGCCGATCGAAAGGCTGGCCGAGTTCGGCGGCATCTTCGAGCGCGTGGTGGCCGAGGTGAAGCCGCCGCAGCCGCCGCGCGTCGGCGTGCAGCGGGCGGTGTACGTGACGAAGGACGCGGCCGATGCACGCGAAGCCGCCGAGCAGGCGCGCTGGAACATGCGGGTGACGCTGAGCCTGCGCAACAACTACGAGCAGGTGCATAACGGCAACGCCGTCGCGGTCCCGGCGCAGACCGAGCCCACGATCGACGAACTCATCGACCGTTACCTCGTCATCGGCACGCCGGACACGGTGATCCGCCAGATCAAGCGCGTGCAGGAACTGGTGGGCATCACGCATTTCAACTGCAGCTTCTGGTTCGGCGACCTCGACCAGGCGCGCGTGCTGCGCTCGATGGAGCTTTTCGCGCGCGAGGTCATGCCGGCGGTCGAATGAATGGTTTGCGACGAGGGCATGACAAAAAATCTATTTGACCCGATAACAAGGAGGAGCACATGAAACACTTTCTGCTGGCATTCATCGCAACCGCGTGTGTCGCCGCCCCGCTGGCGGCTCAGGGGCAAAAAATCAATCCCACCGACCCGCAGCCGACCTGCAATATGTGCCCCGGGACGTATATCCCGCTCGCCGAACTGGAGGCGTATACGAAGAAAGCGATCGCCGAGAAACTGGTCGATCAGCAGGTGCGGGATGTCGATATCGGAAAGTCCCACGTCGGCATCGGCATGGTCTACCGCGGAAAGCTGGACGCACCGCGTCCGAACTCGGTTGCCGAACACGATCACGTCAGCGAGGTGTATCACATCATCTCCGGGTCCGCCACGCTCGTGCTGGGGCCGGACATCGTCAACCGGCAGCGGCGTCCCGCGACGCAGCGGACCGTAATCGAGTTCAACGGGCCGGGGAACAACGGTTCGGAAATTCGCAACGGCGTCGCGCATCAGCTCAAAACGGGAGACGTCGTGGTCATTCCGGCGGGCACGGGCCACTGGTTTACGAAGATCGACGATCACATCAGCTACCTGATGGTGCGCATCGATCCGGACAAAGTCACGCCGCTCAGGAGCGAGGAGAAGTCGCAGGATTACCTGTCGAAACCGGCGCCGAAGTGAGCTAGCGCGGTGGGCTGTGGCGTTTTTTATTTCTGACAAAACGGACAAATTGTCCAGGGGAGCATGCATGAAAGCAGCCTACTTCATGAAGAACGGCGGGCCGGAGGTGATGCAGTATGGCGACGTGAAGGACCCTGTCGCCGGCCCGGGCCAGGTGCTGGTCGATGTTTACGCTGCCAGCGTCAACGGCGCCGACTGGAAAGTGCGCGCCGGCCACTATGCGCCGATCACCGATTTTCCGTACATTCCGGGGCGCGATTTCTCCGGCGTAGTGAGTGCGCTCGGCGCCGGCGTGACGGACTTCGCGCCCGGCGCTGCGGTGTTCGGCGTCTGCGACGCCGGGCAGGAAGCGGCGTACGCCGAGAAAGTCGCGATCAAAGCGGCGATCGTGGCAGGCAAGCCGGAGAAGCTCACGCACGTGGAGGCCGCCGCGGTGTCGCTGATCGGCCTCACCGCGCTCTGCTCGGTCGAGGACACGCTGCAATTGAAGTCCGGCGAAACGATTTTGATTCAAGGCGGCGCGGGCGGCGTGGCGAGTTTTGCGATCCAGCTCGCGAAGCATATCGGCGCGCGCGTGATCACCACCGCCAGCGCGGCGCACCACGCTTACCTGCGCGGTCTCGGCGCCGACCAGATCATCGACTACAACCAGGAAGACTTCACCAAAGTGGTGTCCGGCGTCGATGCGGTGTTCGAAACCGTCGGCGGCGAGGTAGCGAAGCGCTCTTTCGCCGTGCTGCGGCCGGGCGGACGCGCGGCGTTCATTGCCTCGGGCAATGCGGCGCCGGTTTCACCGCGCGCCGACGTCGCGTCGCTGCGTCCCAAAGTCGGGCGCGACCGCGCGCATCTCGAGCGCACCGCTGCGCTCGTCACCAGTGGCGCCGTGCGCGTGCCCGAAATTACAACTTATGCGTTAGCGGACGCCGCCGCGGCCCATAAGGTGAGCGAAGGGCGGCACTTTCGCGGGAAACTGGTGTTCAAAGTGCGGTGATGCGCGCGGCACATCCGCGCCGGGTGCATGATTCGTCATTGCGGATTGAGCTTCGCCGCGACGACGACCTTGCGCCAGCGCAGGATTTCGGCGCGCAGAAAAGCCGCGTATTCCTGTGCGCTCATCGCCGCGGGTTCAAGGCTCAGCGCCGCGTACTGTTCGCGCACCTCCGGCGTGCCCAGCGCCCTGGCGGTCGCGGCTTCGAGTCGCGCGATGGTTGCGGCCGGTGTCGCGGCGGGCGCGAGGACCCCGTAGCGCGTATCGACCTGAACTTCGGGATAGCCTGCTTCGGCGAAAGTCGGGGTGTCCGGCAGCGCACGCGCTCTGCGCGCGCTTGCGACTGCGAGCACACGCACCTTGCCGGCCCTGATCTGGCCGATTGCGCCGGGCGCCGAAATGAACATCGAGTCCACGTGACCGCCGATTACGTCGGTGAGCGCCAGCGCCGCGCCTTTGTACGGGACGTGAACCATGTCGATGCCGGCCGTCAGCTTCAGCAGTTCCGCGCCCAGGTGCAGCGATCCGCCGCTACCGGACGACGAGTAGTTGAGCTTGCCGGGGCGCGCCTTGGCCAGCGCCACGAACTCCCTGACGCTCTTCACCGGCACCGTCGGGTTCACCACGAAAATAATGTCGCTCGTCGCGAGCGAGCCGACCGGCGCGAAATCGCGCAGCGGATCGAACGGCAGCTTCGCATAAGTGCTCGCGTTGATCGTGAACGACGACGAGACAACGACCAGCGTATAACCGTCCGGCGCGGATTTTGCGACGAGGTCGCAGCCGATGATGCCGTTCGCCCCCGCGCGGTAGTCGATGACGAATGGCTGCCCCAGGAGTTCGTACAGTTTTTGCGCGACCGGCCGCACCGCCAGATCGTTCGGTCCGCCCGGCGCGAACGGGACGACGACGCGCACGGCTTTCAACGGATATTCCTGCGCGCAAACGTACCCGCCGCCAAACAGCACGCTCACGGCGAGCATGGCGCGCGCGCACCATGCGGGACGCGGTTCCCGCGACGGCGCGCGCACTTGCGCCAACTTTGTCGTTTTCGTCACGCGTCGTCCCCGGCCGTGGTTGCCATCCGGCGTTACTTTAGCGCGCCCGCGCAGGGTATGGAAATCCGCGCCGAAGTAAGATAGCTTATCAGGATGCACTGGTAGCTCCTGCCGCCTCGTGGGGGCGGGAATGACGGACGGGCGCCAGCGCGCGCGGCCTGCGCTGGCAGGCGGATGCCGCGACGGAAATTCACGCCGGCCCGAGACGTTCTTGATTCCATGCGAGGGGAGGCAATGATGCTGCGGTCAGGAGACGGCCCAACCACGCAAATGGGTTACATCAACGGCAACCAGCAAAAGTGCCATGGTACATTCGGGGTTTACGGTACCGATCATCGTCAATACGCGTACCGCATCGAGTGTCTGCGCTGCGGATATGTGTACGGGGCCAACGGCAGCGACATTGCCGGCCGCCTGTGCCCGCACTGCCAGGGCGGGGCGGAGGGCATCCAGTATTGGCTGCCGGACATCAACCCCAAAGCCTTCAGGCTTACCGATACCTAGCAGCCTGTCGGACTTAGCATGTTTTTCACAAGAATGAGCATTTTTTGACTATCAAAAGACCCTCCCGAACAATTTAAACGCGTTGTAGCTCATC
>JAYWDM010000201.1:0-6034 GCA_043779885.1 Betaproteobacteria bacterium
ACCACCGGCCCGAACACCGGGTCGGTGACCAGCCCCAGCATGACCTCAAGGCCGGCCGGCGCCATTTCCTGCACCAGCACGCCCGCCAGTTGCGCGTCCGCCTTGTAGGCGCCCGCCGCCGCCATCACTTCGTCAAACGCCCGCCGCACGGAGTCATCTCCGCCCACGCGCAGGCGTATGGCGCCCGCCTCGGTCTTGTGCAGGATATCCGCCGACTCGATCTTGAGCGCGACTTCGCCGCCGATTTCACGCGCGATACGTGCCGCATCATCGGCGTCGCGCGCCAGCGCCTCGCGGGTGACCGGAAATCCGTACGCGGCAAGCACCGCTTTGCTCGCGCGCTCGCCAAGATTGCCGCCTGCGGCCTGAATTTGCCGGCGCGCCGATGCGGCGTCGATGTAGGCGGGCCGCACGGGTGCGACACTCGATTGGCGGCGCCCGCGCAGGAACTCGCCATAGCGCATCGCCGCGCGCACCGCTTTAAGGCAGCTTGACGTATTGCGATAAACCGCAACACCTTCGGCAACGAGACTCTTTGCGGTCAGTGCCGGATCGTCATTGCAGGCGCCGGTCCACAGTATGGCGACGGGTTTGGACGCGGCCCTGGCCGCGTCTGCCGCCTGCCTCACGTCGCTTGCCACCGACAGCGTAAAAATCGGAATCATCACATCCACATTTTCATCCGCAGTGATGATCTCGATCAGGCGCCGGAATATGTCCGGTTTGCCGATCGCCGCATTGGTGACGTCAGTCGGATTCGCGGTCGTGCCGTGCTTGGGCAGGAGTTCGGCAAGTCGCGCCTGAGTTGCGCTGCCATAAGCCGGGTAGCTGATGCCAAGGCTCGCGCCCAGATCGACCAGCAGCACGCCGTTGCCGCCGGAGATCGTGGTTGCCGCGGCGCGTGTGCCGCCGGGCCAACGCCGCGTGCGCAGCAGCATCGCCGTCTCGTACAGATCGCTGCAGTCCTCGACGCGCACTATGCCGCATTGCCGCAGCGCCGCATCGCACACGCTGTCGGAGCCGGCCATCGCGCCGGTATGCGAAGCGGCGGCGCGACTGCCGGCCTCCGTGCGGCCGAGCTTTACCATGATGACGGGCTTTTCGCGCTCGGCAGCGAGCCGCGCAACCGCAAAGAGCCCCGGACCGGGCGGAATGCTTTCGGCAAGCACAATGATCACGTCGGTTGCCGGATCGTCGACCATGAAGCGCATGAAATCGAGAATGTTCAGATCGGCGGAATTGCCGCAGCTCACTTCGTAGCTGATGCCCACTCCCGCTTCCTGCGCGCGCCACATCACGTTGACCTGTCCGGCGCCTCCGCTTTGCGCGACGACGCCGACGTTGCCCGCGGGCCGGCGCACCGCCACCGTCGCCGAAGTCGTCATCGCGAAGCCATCGACGAAATTCACCATGCCGTTGCAGTTCGGCCCCATGATGCGCATGCCGGTCGCGCGCGCGAACGCCGTGATCGAGGCCTGCATCGCGCGCCCCGCCGGCGTGCCGGTCTCGGCGAATCCGCCGGTGTAAACGGTCGCGAACCGCGCGCCGCGCGCCGCGCAGTCTTCGAGTATGCCCATCACGCGTTCGGCGGGCACTACGATGCCGACGTGGTCGGGCGCCTGCGGCAGATCGCGCACGCTGGCATGGCACTTGAGTCCGCCGACCTGCGCGAAGCGCGGATTGACCGGGAAAATTTTTCCGCGGTAGCCAAAATTCACCATGCGCATCAGCACGCGGCCGGCGAAACGCGACAAATCGTCCGTCGCGCCCACCAGCGCGACGCTGGCCGGTGCGAAAAACAATTTGAGATCAGGAGAGGCCGGCGCTTGCGTCATGGCGTCAAATTTTCCGGGTATCAAGCGTAACTCCTCCCCTTGAAAGCATAGGTATCTACACATCTGCATGAAACCCCTTCCCCCTCGACGGGGGAAGGCGGGGATGGGGGTGACAAAGTTGCATAGGACCTCGGCTATCACACCTACCCCCCATCCCAACCTTCCCCCGCAAGGGGGGAAGGGGCTGTGGAGTGGAGATGTGTAGATACCTATGCCTTGAAAGGGAGGGAATCTCGCATGAATTGCGAAGCACTGCAGTCAGCGTGCCAACCCCACTTCCATCAGCACGCTCTTATATTCGTCATACTGCGATTTTAAAAATTTCCGGCTCTCCGCGCTCGTCATGAAGTTGCTTTCCCAGAAGTTGTTCGCCATGTCTTTTTTCCATTCGTCAGTCGCGACGACCTGCGCAATTACGTTTTCCCAATAGGCAATCTGCGGCGCGCTCATGCCCTTCGGCCCGATCACTCCGCGCCAGCTCGAAAATACGCTGTCCGCCCCCTGTTCTTTCCATGTGGGCACCGCTGCCAGCACCCTGCCCAGACGTTGCGATGACGACACCGCGAGCACACGCAATCTGCCCGCCTCCAGTTGCGGCACCACGCCGGACACCGGCACCGCCGCGACGTCGACGTGGCCGCCCATTACGGCGGTCTGCGATTGCACGCCCGACGTGAAAACCACGAACCTGAGTTTTTTCGTCTCTATGCCGGCGTTTTTCATGGCCAGCACCGTCGCAATGTGATTGGCCCCTCCCAGGCTTGCCGCGATCGCGAAACTCACCGCGCCGGCGTCCCCCCGCAACCGTTCGATCACATCGCGGCCGCTCTTGAGCGGGCTGTCGCTGCGCACGACGAACGCCACATACTCGTTGAACAATTGTGCGACCGGCGTAACGTCCGTATAGGTCAGCGGACTCGCGCCGAGTATATGCTCGACCAGCAGATTGACCGGGCTGACGGAGAGGTAGCCGCCCTCGCCCGCATGCTGGTTAAGGTAATTCCAGGCGAGCACGCCGCCGGCGCCGACCTTGCTCACGACTGCGACCGGCACATCGACCAGTTTCTTCTGCTGGATAATGCGTTGCAGGGTGCGCGCGATAACATCGTTGGCGCCGCCCGGCCCCGACATCGCGACGATCTCGACCGCCTTCCGCGGCGCCCAGTCCGCAGCGTATGCGGGCACGCACCCCAGCAGCGCGGCGACTGCCATCAGCCATCGCCGCCATTCGCATGCCATGAATTGTCTCTCCCCTGAAGATTGCCGAGAATAGCAGCAGTTGCACGCTGCCGCTACCCGGCGTCCTGCACTAAGACTGCCGCAACCGCGGTTGTAATTATTTACTTCGCAGGACCGTAGGATGGGTGGAGGAACGATACCCATCGCGCGCGGCACCGTTTGATCGATGGGTAGCGCTACGCTCCACCCATCCTGCGTTACGGTGGAGTTTTATAAAGCCAGGCTAATTCACTCGCGTCCGCCGTCGACCGCGCACCCTTCTGCGCGCCAGCGCAGCATGCCGCCGGTCAGATTGGCGACATCACGAAAGCCCTCCTTCTGGAGCATGACCACCGCCTGCGCGGAGCGCGCACCGGACCGGCAGACGGTCACGACGGGCCGGTCGCGGCTGATTTCCGCCGCACGCTGTTTGAGTTCGCCTAACGGGATGAGCACAGCGCCCGGCACGTGGCCGAGCGCGCCCGTGAATTCGCGCGCTTCGCGCACGTCGACGATCTGCACATTCGCGGCAATCTCCTCCAGTGCCTGCGGCCGGATTTCCCAAATCCCGCCGAACGTGTATATCAAAGGCGCCCACTGCGGGTCGCCGGCCTCCGCTTGTCCGTCCGCGGGCTGGCCGCAGCGCAGGTTGGCCGGCACCGCAACCGCAATCTGCTTCGGGTGCGGCAATCCCAGATGTTGCATATAGCCGGCGAAATCGTCCACGCCGATGTCGCCGCCGAGACGCGGATTGAAGCGCCGCTCCTCCTCCACGCTGGTGACCGTTACGCCGCGGTAATCGTGACCGGGATACAGCAAACACGTCCCCGGCAGGGAGAAAATCTGCGCGCGGACCGACTGGAACATGACCCGTGGATCACCCTGCTGGAAATCCGTGCGTCCGCTGCCGCGTATGAGCAGGCAATCACCGGTAAACGCCTTGCTTTGATCGTCGAGTACATAGGTAACACATCCGCTGGTGTGGCCGGGTGTGGCGCGAACCTCGAGATGACGCTGGCCAAAGGCCATACGGTCGCCGTGCGCCAGCAGGCGGTCCGCGCCGTCTGCGCCGCCGTGCGCCGAAAGCCCGATCCTGCTGCCGACACGCTGCTTCATCAGCCACGCGCCGGTGACATGATCGGCATGGACATGAGTTTCGAGCGTCCATGCGAGGCGCAGGCCCAATTCATGCACGAGGGCGGCATCGCGGCGCACCTGTTCGAAGACGGGATCAATCAGAACCGCCTCGCCGCTGCCGCTGTCGCCGACGAGATACGTGTACGTCGACGACTGTGCATCGAACAACTGGCGGAATATCAGCATGCTTTGGCGTGCACGAACGGCAACCTGACCCGCCCTGCCGGCTAATCGATCCGCGCGCCCGAGTCCTTCACGGCTTTCGCCCACTTCGCAATCTCGGCGTGCACGAAGCGCGCAAGTTCCGCGGGCGTCGACGGATCAATCTCGGCACCCTCGTCAGCGAGACGCTGGCGCATCTCAGGCGTATTCAGCGCCTTGACGATTTCGGCATTCAGCTTGTCGATAATCGGTTTCGGGGTACCCGCCGGGGCGACGACGCAATACCATGAGGTCGCGTCGAACCCCGGCAGGCCTGATTCGATCATCGTCGGCACATCGGGCAATGCGGGCGACCGTTTGGCGCCGGAGATCGCCAGCGCGCGCACCTTGCCGGCGACATGCAGTTGTTTGCTCGAAGGTATTTGCGCCACCATCATGTCGATCTCGCCGCCGAGCAGCGCGATCATGCCCGGCCCCCCGCCTTTATACGGGACATGCACCATGTCGAGTTTCGCAGCACTCATCAGCATGGCGCCGGTCAAATGATTGGAACTGCCGTTGCCCGACGACCCGTAGGTCATTTTGCCGGGACGCGCCCGCGCCAGCGCGATGAAATCCTGCAGCGTTTTTGCCGGCACGCCGAGATTGACCACGATCACGAGCGGTACTTTGGCCACCAGCGTGATCGGCGCGAAATCGCGCTCGGGATTGAACGGGAGTTTGCTGCCATAAAGACTGACGTTGATCGCCATCGGACTCACGGGGGCGAGCAGAATCGTGTAGCCGTCGGCCGGCGATTTGGCCGCGATATCCGCGCCTATATTGCCGCCCGCGCCCGGGCGGTTGTCCGCCACGACCGTTTGTCCGAGCGCTTCGGTGAGTTTCGACGCCAGCGCGCGCGTCAGCATGTCGGTGCTGCCGCCGGGTGCATAGGGCGCTATGAAGCGAATCGATTTTTCGGGGTAGCGTTGCGCCGCCACGAACTGCGGTGCAAGCGCAAGCGCCACCGCGCCCAATCCTGCGAGCATCAATTGCATGTTTTTCCCGTTCGTTGCGCCTGCCCGCCGACGCGGCGCGCCCCCGCACAAGACTCGTTACGGCTTCAATTGACCGCGAATCTCGCCGCCCTTATGGGCCGCTGTGTGCACATTGATGTAAAGATTGCCGGCCTTATAGCTCGCGTACTGCGCGTCGGTAAACTTCGCGCCGGCGGGCACCGACCAGCCGTTGTCCGACGACTTGGCAAGCGGGACGATCACGGGGCCGTTTTTGCCGGGTGCGCCGTCATGGATATGCGCTGCGACACCGACAAGACCGGTAGTCGTTACGTTGCCGCTGACGGCCTTGTCAGCGCTGACGGTAATGTTGCCGCTGCCGGAGGCAGCAGTGGTTACGGGAGGCACTTCCTGACTGCCGCTGAGCGTGACCTGAATACTATCGGTCATGCCCATGTTCGCGCAGCCCGCAATCAGGACCGCACCCGCGCTCAAGACGACCCACAGCGACTGCCTGGTAAAATTCGCGACGGTATTCATGTGCCATATCTCCATTCGTAAGGGTTATGCAAACAACGACATTGGCAATCAGCAACGCCCGGTTCACGCCATGCCCAACCTGACGCAATTTTCTGCTGATACCGGTTTTATTGAAACATCGTGTTCGGGCATGGAATCACGGCTGCC
>JAYWDM010000202.1:0-6027 GCA_043779885.1 Betaproteobacteria bacterium
GCCCCCACCCCAGCCCTCCCCCGCGCATTTCATGCGCAAGGGAGGGAGCCAAAGTGCGGAGCTTTTTCCCACGGTCCCTTCCCCTGCGACAGCGGGGGACAGGATGGGGGCAAGAATGCTCGGGCAGAAGTTACGCGCAACCCTTAAGTAAGCGCCATTCACCTATGGCCGGATTATCGGATAAAGTACCACACTCATCCAGGGGGAGTAACTATGAAAAAATCCATCAGCATTCTTGCGCTTGCTTCGGTGTTCGCTCTCGTCGCCGGCGCGCCCGCATACGGTGCAGAGGGACCGCCCGCATGGGCGTACCCCGTGAACCCGCCGGACTTCAAGCCACCGCCGGACGACGGCGTGCCGCGGCGCGTGCCCGGCAGCACGGCCAGCTACACGCTGACGCAATTGCGTGATCGCTTCATCGCGCCGGCCTGGCACCCGGCCGAGCATGCGCCCATGCCCGAAATCGTCGCGCAGGGCCGCAAGCCCGACGTATTCGCGTGCGGTTTCTGTCATCGCGCGGATGGGCCGGGCGGACCCGAGAACGCCAATCTCGCGGGACAACCGGCGGCCTATATCGTGCAGCAGATGGCGGACTTCAGGAGCGGCGCCCGCAAGACTTCGGTGGCGAAGCGTAACGTCGATCTGATGATCTCGCTGTCCAAGCCGATGACCGACGCCGAGGTGGAAGCGGCGGCGGCCTATTTTTCCGCGCTTAAGCCACGAGCGATTATCAAGGTCGTCGAGACCGCTATCGTGCCGAAAACGTTCATCATGTCCAACCATCTGGCTGTCGTGCAAACCGGCGAGCAGGAGCCGATCGGCCAGCGCATCGTCGAGGTGCCGGAGGTTCTTGAGCAATTCGTACATCGCGATACCCATGCGCGATTCGTCGCCTACGTGCCGGTTGGCAGCGTCGCGCAAGGCGAGGCGCTGGTCAAATCCGGCGGTGCGGGCAAAACCATCCAGTGCGCAATCTGCCACGGTCCCGACTTGAAAGGCCTGGGGTCGATACCGGGGATAGCCGGCCGCTCGCCGAGCTACATGATGCGCCAGCTCTACGACATGAAGTCCGGTGCGCGCGCCGGCGTCAACAGCGCGCTGATGAAAGAGGTCGTCGCCAGGCTCGACAACGACGACATGATGTTGATCGCCGCGTACCTGGCTTCCCAGTCCCCGTGACATCGGCAGCGGTGAGCACGGGCCGCGCCGTGCTCACGGCGCGCGGAGCACGAGCGCGCCATAAAACCCATCCCCATCCCACCCTTCCCCTTGAAGGGGAAGGAGTTCCGCCGGCATTGCGCCGCCGAGTAAGTGCCGCATGGAGCGAAGCACTACGCTAGACCTTGATGCCCAGCAGCTTCGCCGCATTGCCGCTCAGGATCGCCGCTTTTTGCTGGTCCGACAGCGTCCTGGTTGCCATGATGTGATCGACCGGATGCTCGTTCCACGGTATCGGGTGGTCGGTGCCGATGACGACCTGTGAAGCGCCCACTTGGGCGACGAGATGGCGCAGCGCCTCCGGCGTGAAGACGAGCGAGTCGAAAAAAATCTGGTTCAGGTACTCGGTCGGTTTTTTCCTGAGCACGATGTTCGGATCGCAGTTCTGCGGGGAAATGAAACAGCCGTGGTCCGAACGCGGCGCGTACGACCCCAGGTAGCCGCCGCCGTGCGCGGCGCACACCTTGAGGCGGGGAAATTTATCGAGCGTGCCTTCGAAGATCAGGTGCTGCAGCGCGATCGTGGTGTCGAGCGGGTTGCCGATCACGTTCGAGAGCCAGCCGTTGCCCTTGAAGCGGCTGGCGAGTTGCGGCGTGCTTTGCGGGTGGACAAAGAGTGTTGCGCCGAGCTCTTCGGCTTTGGCCCACACCGGATGGAATTTCGGGTCGGAGAAGTCCGTGCCGAGCACGCTGCCGCCGATGGCGGCGCCTTTCAAACCGTATTTGCGCACCGCCTCGTCGAGCTGCTGCACGGCGAGGTCGGGAAACTGCAATGCGAGCGACGCAAACGCCGCGAGCCGGTCCGGCTGCTTTGCGCACAGCTCGGCGAGCTTCTCGTTCTGCACCTTGATGATCTGCTCCGCGAGGTCGCGCTCCCGGCGATACCACCATGGATTGATGCTCAGCACTTCCATGTCGACACCCTGCGCGTCCATGCCGGCCAGCCGCTCGTCGAGCAAGATGTTGAACTGCGTCGCGCCCTTGGTCGGCGGGTAGATGGCTTTCGCTTCCTCGGCGGGCAGCAATGCCAGCGCCTCCGGAATCAGGCAGTGCGCGTGGACGTCGATGGTCTTGATGCGCTTGCCCTTGAGCAGAACGGGCAGACGTTTGGCGCCGGCTCGCGCCTGCGCACGCGCCGGTGCGGCGTCGAGCAGACTGCAACTGGTGAATACGACGCCCGCCATGGCAGCGGCGTCCTGCATGAACTTCCTGCGTGTGGCCATTGTTTCCTCCTTTGATTGAATGCAGCGCCGCAGCCTGTTGGCGACCGTCGGGATTGGTGTGGGCGAACAGAATTATTGCATATCGCGGGGAGGGGTGAAGGGTGAAGGGTGAAGGGTGAAGGGTGAAGGGTGAAGGGAAAGCCCCCTGCTTGCTTACTTGACGGCAGTGAGGGCAAGGAGGAAGCTTTCAGGAAAAGCACTGCAATTCATCGGGGAGGACAACATGGTTGCGCGCCGTACGTTCATCAAGGCAGCTTCGGTCGCGGCGGCAGCCGTTACGACGTCGTCAATTTTCATGCGGCAGGGTCACGCGCAGGAGGTGCCGAATTCAGTCGGTACCGCGCCGCCCAAATTGAAGGCGCCGGCGAACGCCTGCGACTGCCATCACCACATCTATGACCCCGCGCGCTTTCCCATGGCGCCCACCCCCGGCCGGCCGCCGCCATCAAATGGCACCGTAACGGATTACCGGCTGCTGCAAAAGCGCATCGGCACGACACGCTCCGTCGTCGTGCAGCCGCGCAACTATGCGGTCGACAACGCGGTAACGCTCGATGCGCTCGCGCAATTCGCCGGCAAAGCGAGAGGCGTCGCCGTTGTCCATCCGACCATCACGGATGCGGAGTTGAAGCGGTTCAATGAAGCGGGCGTGCGCGGGATCCGCTTCAGCCTGGGGGACCCGGCCAGCGCGGTCGTCAGGGACGACATGATAGAGCCGCTGGCGAAACGCATCGCCGGTCTCGGCTGGCATATTCAGTTCAACGTGGACGGCGAACAAATCATCGCGCTGGCGGACTTGCTGCGCCGCCTGCCGACGCCGCTCGTGTTCGATCACCTGGGGCATCCGCCGCTGCCGGACGGCATCGCCCATCCGTCGCATGCCATCGTCCGCGGCCTCATCGACAAGGGCCGCACCTGGGTCAAACTGTCGGGTGCGTACTCGAATTCGCGGATCGGCCCGCCGGAATACCCTGAGGCCACCAAAATTGCGCAGGCCTTCGTAAAAGCGGCGCCGGAACGTCTGGTGTGGGGCAGCGACTGGCCGCACCCGGGTCTGCCCAACAACAACAAGCCCGATGATGCATTGCTCTTTGACCTCCTGACCGTGTGGGCGCCGGACGCGGCGACGCGCAACCGCATCCTCGTCAGCAATCCGGAGGCGCTCTACGGATTCCCGAAGACGGCCTGAATAGCCGGTGCGGCCCGGATCGCGTGTATCGCCAATGCGGGTAAACTTGCGCCCGCGCGCGCGGATCGAGTGCTTGCAATAAATCGAAAGCCGCAGGAGGCCGTCAATGCACGGCGGACAATTCAGGATTCGAATAACGAGGAAGTCACGATGAAAAAATTCACGACGGCAGGCGCGACGCTATTGGCGGCGGCAGCGATGATCGTGGGCAGTGCCGCGGCACAGCAGTACCCGGTGCGGCCGATCCGCATCATCGTGGGTTTCGCGCCCGGCGGCCCGACCGACGCTATCGCGCGCATCATGGCGCAGAAGCTGACGGAGACGCTCGGCCAGCAGGTGGTCGTCGACAACCGGTCGGGGGCCGGCGGCAATATCGGCATCGGGATGGCGGCGAATGCCACGCCGGATGGCTATACGCTGCTCGTCGTGAGCTCGGCGCTGGTGCTGAATCCCGGGCTCTACGCCAAAATTCCGTACGATGCGGAAAAGAGCTTCAGCCCGGTTTCCAACATGGCGGCCTCGCCCAATATCTACGTCGCGCATCCATCGGTGCCGGCAAAGTCGATGCAGGAACTGATCAAGGTAATCCAGGATGCACCCAGGAAATACAGCTTCGCCACGCCGGGTATCGGCACCACACCGGATCTTTCGGCGGTGATCTTCAAAATGACCACCAAAGCGGACGTGGCGACCGTTCCCTACAACGGCGCGGGCCCGGCAGTCGCCGCGGTGATCGCCAACCAGGTGCCGCTCGGCTGCATCGCAATGCCGCCGGCGACGCCGCACATCCAGAGCGGACGCCTGCGCGCGCTGGCGGTGACGACGGCCAGGCGCTCGCCGGTGTTTCCCGACGTGCCGACGATGGCGGAATCGGGGCTGCCGGGGCAGGAATCGGACACGCTGCAGGGAATGCTGGTGCCCGCCGGCACGCCCGCTGCGGTGGTGCGGCGTCTGCACGCCGACGTCGTCAAGATCCTGGCGCAGCCGGAAACCCGCGACCGCATCAGCGCGCTGGGCTTCAATATCATCGCCAGCAGTCCGCAGGAATTCGCCGCGCAGATCAAGGTGGAAGTGGCGAAGTGGGCCAGGGTTGTGAAGGAAGCGGGAATCAAGGTGGAGTGATGGCGGCAGTGCGGCAGGCAATCGCTTGCCCGGGAATCATCTGCGCTGCCTGCGGTCGACGCTCACTATTGCGCCGCGCGGGACGCTTGGATATGCTGGCGTCCGGAGAAAATTGAACGCGCCACGCGCCAGCCGGTATCCGGCGAATCAAAACAATGGAGGAGTTCATCATGATGCATAGTGCACAGTCGCGCTTGTCGGCTATTCGCAACATCGCAATGGCAATCACTTGCGGGGCAGTCGTCGCCGGCTGTCAGTCGATGGGCGATAGCGCGGGGCTGGACCCCGACAACACCTCGTACAAGCGCATGATCACGCAGGGCCAGGCGACGAAGATCCTCGTCGAGAACATCTACGAATGCCCGCGGTTCGACGCCATGATGAACATCCGCAAAAGCGCGGTCGGCCAGATCACCGCCACCGATGGCACCGTCATTACAGTGCCGGCAGAGACCGCCGCGCAGAAGGGGCTGGGCCCGAAGAGCTACGACCTCTACAACGAATGCAATCAGAAAAGGCCGGCTAACTCGGCCGCAGTCTCGACCGCTGATGTGCCGGTCATCGAGGTCGATGCCGATGGCGAAGTCATCACCGGCTTCATCGTTGCCGACAACTATTACGAGATGTACGTGAACGGCAAGCTGGTGTCGGTGGACGCCGCGCCCTACACGCCGTTCAACTCGGCGATCGTCAAATTCAAGGTCAAGCGGCCGTACACGCTGGCGTTCCTGCTGGTCGACTGGGACGAACGCCTCGGCCTCGGCATGGAGCAGTTTCCGGTGCCGGTCACGCCCGCCACCACGCAATGGTATCCGGGCGACGGCGGGCTGATCGCGCGCTTTTCCGACGGCACGGTCACGGACGCCACCTGGAAAGCGCAGACCTTCTTCATCGCGCCGCTGGTGGATCCGAAAGAGGTCGTCGAGCGCGGCAACGTCCACGACACGCCCAACCTTGGCGGGCGCACGCATCCGTACGCGAGGAAGCCCGCTTGCGAGGACAAGTGCTACGCGGTGCACTATCCGATTCCCGCCAACTGGCAGTCGCCGCGTTTCAACGACACCAACTGGCCGCGCGCGTGGGAATTCACCGATCAGGAAATCGGTGTGACCAACCTGCCGGCGTACACGCGCTATCCCGAGCTCTTCGGCGATGCGCGCTGGATCTGGTCGCAGAACCTGGTGCTCGACAACGTCGTCATCGCGCGCAAGACGGTACGCTGATACCCACGGTGCCGGCGCGCGCCGACTGCTGTTCCGCGCTTGCGCGGCAAGCG
>JAYWDM010000203.1:0-6011 GCA_043779885.1 Betaproteobacteria bacterium
GGATGAGCTACAACGCGTTTAAATTGTTCGGGAGGGTCTTTTGATAGTCAAAAAATGCTCATTCTTGTGAAAAACATGCTAAGTCCGACAGGCTGCTAGAAGTACGACGGCGTAAAGGTCGAACCGTGGGAATGGATGTTCGTGTAAGCACTGTTCTCCAATTTGACGACTGATGGCCACTTTGCACCTGCGTGTCGCTTAGAACTCACTGATCCGCCGCCCTTTGCATGATTTGGCATAATGGGCGCCAACCAAGAGGGGTAAATGAACAATCGCCGCAAACTTGTTGTTGCGCTCGGCGCGGGCGCGCTTGTGGCGCCGTTTGGTTCATTCGCGCAACAGCAGGGCAAAGTCTGGCGCGTAGGCTTCTTATCACAACGCAATCGCCCGGCGTCGCTCGAATCCGACAACAATTACGGAGCATTCCTGCGACGCATGCGCGAACTCGGTTACCTTGAGGGCAGGAACCTCGCGATGGAGTGGCGATTCGCCGAAGGCA
Organism: Betaproteobacteria bacterium; assembly: GCA_043779885.1. Taxonomy (GTDB): domain Bacteria; phylum Pseudomonadota; class Gammaproteobacteria; order Burkholderiales; family SG8-41; genus PALSA-1004. Next base: position 500 of record JAYWDM010000203.1, read on the forward strand.
AACTCGACCGGCTCTCTGATTTGGCTGCGGAATTGGTGCAGCTGAAAATGGACGTGATCTTGTCGGGAAGCGCGACCACAACCATTGCGCTGAAGAAAGCGACAACTGCAATTCCCATTGTGATGACAGGTACCAGCGATCCGGTCGGCAGCGGTTTGGTAAAAAGTCTGGCGCACCCCGGCGGCAATATCACCGGGCTATCACTCATGATGATCGACCTTGGCCCCAAGTTCCTGGAACTGTTGCTCCGCGCAGCGCCCGGCCTCACGCGGGTGGCGTTATTGATGAATCCCGATAACCCGACCCATGCCACGGTACTCAAGGAGGTTCGGGTCGCCGCGCAGAAAACCGGCGTAAAGGCGCTTCTATCTATGGAAGCGCGCAACCCTCAGGAGATCGAGAACGCATTTTCCGCGATGGCGCGGCAGAGCGCCGCGGCATTCATCGTGCTGCCGAGCCCGCTCTTCAACCAGCAACATCGACTGATCGCGGACTTGGCGGCGAAGAACCGATTGCCATCCATGACGCCGGAATCGATATTTGCCGAATCCGGCTGCCTGATGAGCTACGGGATGAGTCTCGCCGATACTTTCCGTGGCGCTGCAACCTATGTAGACAAGATTTTCAAAGGCGCGAAACCCGCCGATCTGCCCGTCGAGCAACCCACGAAATTTGAATTGTTCATCAACGGCAAGACCGCCAAAATATTGAACCTCAAAATTCCGCAGTCGCTGCTGGTAATGGCGGACAAGGTGATCGAATGAACAATCGCCGCAAGCTTATCGGATTGCTGGTCGGATGCCTCTGCGTGCTGTCCGCAACCTTCGCCGTGCCGGCCGCAGGTGCGGACTTCGAGTTGCAGTGCGTTTCCGACGACAAGTTTCTTCAGATCTATTCGGACCACGCGGTCGATCAAGCGAGATGCCAGTCCATCGCAAGCCGCGTTCTCAAAGCTTTTGCTTTTATCAGCAAGGAAGCCGCCTGGGTAAACCCGGGCATTCTGCGGGCCAATCCGCTGGAATTTCGTTTGCTCGGTGGAAATTTAAAAGTCCTCGGCTATGCGCAGGGCCCCAACTTGATGGTCATGAAGGACGACTATCTGGACAAACCGCTATCGGAAGGAACGCTGGCCCACGAGTTGACCCACATTCAGGATTTGCGCCAGTTGAAGGGAAAAAGACTCCCGAGTTTCATGCTGGAGGGGCGCGCCCTGACCATCGGCAAAGCCTACCGAACGTTTTTGGGACAAGAGCCCAACAGCTATGACCAGCAGATGGCGGGATCGGCCGTGCGATTCAGCGCCGCGCAGGCCGAGGAACTGCTGAACGAGTATCGTGGCCAGGGATGGAACAATCAGGCCATCGGCACGGTGCTCGTCGAATACATGCGCACGAAATGGAATGGCAGCGGCGTGCCGAACATCAACTCCAGGCTTTCACGCATGATTGAAATCATGGCGGGCGGCGCCGAGTTCGAAGCGGCGTTTCAGAAAGAGTTCGGGGCGACGGCCGTCGCGGTGGGGGAGGCCTTTATCAAACATCTCGAAGACACCAAAGGCGACCGGCGCGCGCGGCTGCAAGGCACGATCTGGCAATCAACGATCCCGTCCGAATCGACAGACGAAGAGGACGACTGAGGTGATCGAATGAACAATCGCCGTAAACTTGTTGTTGCGCTTGGCGCTGGCGCGCTCACAGCGCCGTTCGTTTCGATCGCGCAACAGCAGGGTAAAATTTGGCGCATCGGGTATCTGGCCTCACAGTCGGCTTCCAGTGAACTCGATCGACTTGAGGACATGCGTGCGGGTCTGCGCGACCTGGGTTATCTGGAAAACAAAAATATTAAAGGGTGCCAAACCAGGCGATATACCGTTCGAGCAACCGACGCGGTATTACTGTGTGGTCAACCGCAAAACGGCGAAGACGCTCGGCCTCAAAATTCCCAATTCGATTCTGGTGCAGGCGACCAAGGTGATCGAGTGAACAATCGCACGCTATACAACTCAGGAATCGGGCAGGATTTTCGTCAGCGACTCTCTAAGCGCGGGCAGATCGCCATCGACAACGCCCCACACGATCCTGTCATCGACCGTTGCATAGGCGTGGATCAGAATGTTGCGAAACGCGATAATTTTGCGATAGTCCTTGATCCGCTCGGCCACTTCAGGATCGTGTTTTACGAGCTGCGAGAGCGCTTCTCCCATGATCTCGAATTGGCGCTCCACGCCCGAACGAAGCAATTCATCGCCCCGGTAGTCGTCGAAAGTCTTACCTTCGCAGAACCGCGCGATGCGCTCCACCGCCTGCCGGATATCGAACAAATACTTCTGGGCCTCAAGCCGCATAGAGCAGGATTTTTTCTTGTTCCACGCGCTGCCGGAAATAGGGATTGTAAAGGCCGGGCGGCGTTATCAGGTCCACTGAGCGTGCGAACAACTCGCTCAGACGCTCACGCAAGGCAAAATAGGCACGCGCGTATTCAGCGGGGGGGCGCTCGCCAAGATCGACCAGAAAATCCAGATCGTGCGCAGTGCCACCGCGCGCAGCCGAACCGAACAACTCGAGCCGGCGCACGCCGAATTGAGCGCACACCTGCTCGATCTCGCTGCGTCGCGCCGCGACGTCGTGATGCATTTCGGCTATCATTACTTGTTCCATCCAGCAAGGCTACCGCGTTGTCGCACGCGGGTAAAGGGGACTTGCGTTTGGCACACGCGGCAGCTTGCCATGACGCGTCTTTGGAGGTGATTGAATGAACAATCGCCGAAAACTTGTATTTGCGATTGGCGCAGCCGCGCTCGCAGTGCCGTTCGGTGCCTTCGCGCAACAGCAGGGCAAGATCTGGCGGATAGGCTTCCTGTCGACGCGGCGCGTGGAAATTTCCGACTCCGATTTTGCATACGGCCCATTCCGCCAGGGCATGCGCGAACTCGGTTATGTCGAAGGCAGGAACCTCGTCATCGAATGGCGCTCCGCCGAGGGTAAAACCGAGCGACTGGCGGCCATGGCGGCAGAATTGGTAAAGTTGAAAGTGGATCTCATCGTAGCAGCGAGCACGCCTGGCGTTGCCGCGGCGCAAAAAGCGACCACCACGATACCCATCGTCATGGCAAGCATTTTGGACCCCGTCGGCAGCGGCTTCGTCGCGAGCCTCGCGCACCCCGGCGGCAACATCACGGGGCTTAAAAACTTCTTTGGCGATCTCGGCCCCAAACAATTGGAGATGCTGCGCAGCATGGTGCCCAAACTCACCCGCGTGGCGATGCTGTTGAACCCCAACAACGCGGGGATGGCCGCGGTGCTAAAAAACGTGCAAGCTGCAGCGCAGAAGATTGGCGTAACGATCCTGCCCTTTGACGCAGAATCTCCCCGGGAAATCGAGAGCGCGTTTTCTAAAATGGCACAGAAAAAAGCCGAGGCGGTTATCGTGGTCGCTGACGCAGTTTTCATCACCCAAGCGCACCAGATCGCGGAACTGGCAGCGAAAAACCGGCTGCCGTCCATACAGGCAACTCGGTAATATGCGGAGGCCGGGGGTCTGATGAGCTACGGCAACAGCCTCGGCGAAGACTACCGGCGCGCCGCGACTTACGTGGACAAGATATTCAAGGGTGCCAAGCCCGGCGACATCCCCGTCGAGCAACCGACCACGTTTGAAATGGTGATCAACATGAAGACCGCTAAAGCGCTCGGCATCAAGTTTCCCAACTCGATTCTTGTGCAGGCGACCAAGGTGATTGAGTAATGCGCAAGAGCGGACACATGTCGGGCTACGTCAACATTGTCGACGCCGCCGCGTTGGAACGGATGCCGTTGCGCAGTCGCAAGTGTGCGCCGACCGCTCAATGCGGCGCCTTCAGAGCACCTGCACGAAGTGGCGCCCGTCCGGCAATCGGTATACGTCGAAATCGGCGCGGTCTATGGTCAGTATCTCGTTGACACCAATGCGCTCCGCCAGCACGACCAGCGATGCATCCGCGATGTCCATCGGGCGGTCACGGTACTTGTCAAGCAGAGCCAGCATGCGCTTCGCGCCTTGCGCATCGATCTCGAACATCGCTGCGCCACCCGCGTCGATCCAGCGCATCATCGCCAGGCGCGCGGGACCGGACAGCAGATGCCAAGCCTCGGTGACGACGTGGCAGGTCGTCACCAGCAGGCAGGGATTATCGCGCAAGAAGCGGACGACCGGCGCATGGTGCTTGTCGCGACGCCTGAACAGCGCGACCAGCGGCCCGGTGTCAGCGACGATGTTTCGCACGCAACACGCGCCGCAGGTGCTTCTTCGCGCTCGCGGCGATGTCGGCGGGGGCGGTGGTATCGCTGCCTATCACATCGAGCCGCACGGCGACCTCGTAAGAACTCGCCGCCGGCTCGCGCGCGACGAACTCCTGAATGAGGCCGGTCACCACCGTGGACTTGGAAACGCGGCGGCGCTTGCATACCGCTTCGAGCTTGCGCTCAAGTTCAGGTTCGAGCCTTACGGTCAGGGTCATGGCAGGCGGTCACAGCGATGGGAAGATTTTCAGGTTGATGTAATACCAATATTACAATGGGTCAACGGTCCTTGCAAGCCCCTTCCCCGTCCCGATCGGTGACCGCGAATCCAACTTGACTCCGCCGCCGCGCGGGAACAATCTCTCACCTGCGCAATAGACCGGCACTTCGAACCGGACGGCGCCAAGACCGTCCGTTTATCAACAGGGGAGCCCATCATGGATACGACCAGACGCACGATACTCGCAACAGGCGCCGCGGCCGCGGCAGTGGCCGCTGCGCCAGGCGCCTTCGCGCAACAACCCGCTGGTCAAGGGGCGGCCGCCAAGTCGTTTTACCAAAAAGGCGACGTCCGCATTTACTACGAAGAAGCCGGCTCCGGCTTCCCTTTGCTGGTCATTTCCGGCGGAGGCTTGAACTCAACGATCGGCTATCTCAACAAAGGCGCGCCGTTCAATCCGATGGTGGAGTTCAAGAACGAGTATCGCTGCATTGCGGCGGACCTGCGCAACGCCAACGGCGGCCAGTCCTCCGGCCCGCTTGAAGTCGACCGGCCCTGGGACTCTTACTCCGACGACCAGCTTGGCCTGATGGATCATCTGGGCATCAAGGAGTTCATGGTCATCGGCTTCTGCGTGGGCGGACCGATGATCTGGAACCTGTTGAAGCGCGCGCCCAAACGTATCGTCGCCGCCGTGCTGGCACAACCGAGCGGGTCGCGTCCGGAGACGCGCGACAGTTTCTACGACAACAACATGAAGACCTGGGGGCCGGCGCTCACCGCTCGCCGGCCCGACATTACGATGGAGACCGTCGACAAATTCCTGACCCGCATGTACCGCACCAACCCCGACTTCGTGTTCACCGTAACGCGCGATTTCGTGCGCGCGTGCCAGACGCCCGTACTGGTGCTCCCGGACGACATCCCGCCGCACCCGTACGCCGTCGCCATGGAAACCGTGATGCTCGCGCCGAAATCCGAAGTGAGTCTCTTCCCCTGGAAGGAACCCAAGGAA
>JAYWDM010000204.1:0-5992 GCA_043779885.1 Betaproteobacteria bacterium
GCCGAACGTCATCGTGCAGGTACTCGACGCCACGGCGCTCGAACATCATCTCGAACTGACGTTGAAGCTGGTGAAATTCGGACGCCCGCTGGTGATCGCGCTCAACAAGATGGACGAAGCCCAGGAGCGGGGCATTTACGTGAACGCGAAGGTGCTGAGCGCGCGGCTGGGGGTGCCGGTGGTGCCCACCGCGGCAATCATGGGGCATGGCATCGCCGAGTTGTTCCGCGCGGCCGTGCACGCCGTGCGCGCAGGCGTGTGCCCGCTGGCGCAACCGCCGAGCCGGCACATCACGGCCGCTCTGGCACCACTCGCTTCGTTGTTGAGCGCGCCGGAAATCCAGCAGGCCTTCCGTGTGCCGCTGCCATTGCTGGTGTCACAAATCGCGGAGGGCGACCCGTATTTTCTGGATGAAATGCAGCAGCACTTTCCCGGCTATTTGCCGGAGGTGCATCGGTTGCTCGCGATCGCCGGCCAGGCGCTGCCGCGCCCGTTGACGGACGAACTGCACGCGGACCGCCATCATCGCGCCGCGACGCTGTTCGAAGCGGCGACCCGGCTCGGCGCGCCGCACGAAGGCCGCGGCTGGCGCTATTGGCTCGATGAATTATTCCTGAGTCCGCGCTGGGGTTTCATCGGCAGCGTGGCCGTGTTCGCCGCCGTCCTCTTCGTGGTGTTCTTTGTCAGCGGCTGGATCGACAACGAGACTTCCGCGCGGCTCGTGACGATGGCGGCGGCGTGGCAGCCGCAGTCCACCGCCGGCGTCGTCGGGCGCGCCGTGGTGGACGGCCTGATCGGACTCATAGGCATCGTGGTGCCCTACATGATTCCGCTCGTGCTCCTTCTAGTGGCGCTGGAAGAGGCGGGCGTCATGGCGCGTATCGCATTTGCGGTCGACCGCACGTTTCACCGCATCGGTCTGCACGGCGGCGTGGCGGTGCCGTTCCTGCTCGGACTCGGCTGCAACGTGCCGGCGATTTCCGCCATCGGCAACACGACGACGGGCCGCGAACGCGTGATGGCATCGCTCCTCGTGACGTTCGTGCCCTGCTCGGCGCGCTCGGCGATCATACTTGCACTCGCCGGCAAGTATCTGGGCGGATTGGGTGTGTGCGCGATTTTCCTGCTCACCATGGTGGTGATCGCGGTGCTCGGACAGATTCTGCGGCGCCGCTATCCGCGCGGCGGCCCGGGCCAGGTGCAGGAGATACCGTCTTACGCGCTGCCGCGCTGGCGTCCGCTGCTGCGCGAGACATGGGAGCGCTCGCGCGACATCCTGACCATCGTCACGCCGCTCCTGGTCGGTGGCAGTGTCGTGCTGGCGCTGCTCGCGCACGTCGGCGCGGATCAGTATATCAACGCGCTGCTCGCCCCGATCACTTACTGGTGGCTCGGGCTGCCCGTGGTGCTGGGCGTGCCCATCCTGTTCGGCGTGCTGCGCAAGGAACTGTCGCTCCTGATGATTTACCAGGCGCTCGGCAGCTTCGAGGTCGGCCACTACCTCGACCAAGTGCAGATCATGACTTTCCTGCTGTTCCTGACTTTCTACGTCCCCTGCATCTCGACGTTTGCCGTGATGCTGAAAACGATAGGCCGGCGCGAAGCGCTGTTCTCGGTGTCGCTGTCGGTCGCCGTCGCGCTGCTCGTGAGCGGGATTGCGCGCTTCGGGCTCGAGGGCGCGCGCTATCTGCTTGCTTGAGGCCGAGGGACTAGAAACCGTAAAGCCGCGCCGGATTATCGACGAGCACTTGCCGGCGCGTCGCGGCATCCGGAATCCACGCCGCAAGCAGATCGGCGAGATCGCCATCATTCGGCATGACGCCCTTCACCATCACGTGCGGCCAGTCGGTGCCCCAGATCACCTGTTGCGGCGCCGCCTTGATCAGCGCATGCGCGTACTCGTCGGTGTCGGCGTGCGGCAGCGGCTGCATGGAAATGCGGTAAGGAGCAGTGAGCTTTACCCATGCGCGGCCGCTTTGCATCATGCGCAACAGCGCCTGAAAACCCGCATCGGCGGTGCCGCGGTCGGTTTTCATATAGCCCAGGTGCCCGTACACGGTCTCGACCGGAAAATCGGCCAGCATTTTGTCGAGCTCGGGGAACTCGTCGACGTGCATCAGAAATTCCATGTGCCAGCCGAACGGTTTGACCTTGAGCGCGAGATGCGTGAGCGCGGGCAACGGCAGCGTGCCCGCCTTGCGGTCTTTCACGTCGACGATATTGACCCGCACGCCGCGCACGCCGGCATCGTGCATGCGCTGGAGTTCGCCGGTGGAAATGTCATCACCGACTACCGCCACCCCGCGGAAATGCGTGCCCGCGGCGCGCATGGTGTCGAGCATCGCCGAATTATCGGTGCCGTAAACGCTGGGCTGCACGAGAACCGCGCGCGCGACGCCAAGCTGCGCCAGCATGTGCTGGTAATCAGCCAGCAGCGCGTCGCCCGGCGTGTAAATGCGCCCGGCAAAATAGGCGTAACGCGACGCCGGTCCGCAGACGTGCGCGTGGCAATCGGTGGCGCCGGCCGGCAAGGTGATCGCGGGCCGGCGCGGCGCACGGTCGAACTCCGCGCATTGCGGCGCTCCGGCGTGCGCTTGCCGCGTCAAGTCGTTTGGCTGGGCTGGGGAACTCATGGTTTAATCCCGACTCTTATATTCTGGTGGGCGAAGTTTAGCAGCTAGCGCCGCGCGGAATCCAGAGGAGCAAGGACCGGCTATGCGCGCGGATCGGCATCGTCGCCGCAAGGGCGCCGGCAATTCATCATAACAAAGCTGCGAGGAAAATATGGCTTCAAACATTACAGTAACGCGCCGTAACGTGTGCGCGGGGTCGGTGCTGGCCGCGATGCTGGCCGGCTTGAGCGCAGCGCCGGCGTGGGCGCAGGCAGGTTACCCGCAGCGCCCGGTGCGCATGGTCGTGCCTTTTGCACCCGGCGGCGCATCGGATTTCGTCGGCCGCATCATACAGGCGAGATTAAGCGAGGAACTCGGCCAGCAGATCGTGATCGATAATCGCGCCGGCGCCGCCGGCAATATTGGCGTCGAAGTCGCGGCGCGCGCGAACGCGGATGGTTACACGCTGTTGCTCGGCAATGTCGGCACGATGGCGATCAATCCCGGCCTGTATCTCAAGTTTCCGATCCAGCCGGTCAGGGACCTGATCGGGATTACGCAGGTGGTCGACGTCCCGGGCTCGCTCGTCGTGCACCCGTCGCTGCCGGTGCACAATGTCAAGGAACTCATCGAATACGCGAAAGCGCGCCAGGGACAGCTTAATTTCGGTTCGCCGGGCACCGGCAGCGCCAATCAGCTGGAAATGGAATTTTTCACGCGCGCCACCGGCATCAGGATGACCCACGTCCCGTACAAAGGCGGCGCGGGCCCGGCCGCGATCGCGTTGCTTGGCAACGAAGTGCAGCTCATGTTCGTGACGCTCTCGTCGTCGATCACGTTCGTCAAGCAGGGGCGCATGCGCGCGCTCGGTGTCGTCGCACCCAAGCGCATCGCCGCGGTTCCCGACGTGCCGACGATGGCGGAAGCGGGTTTCACGACCATGACGGTGGGCTCGTGGCAGGGCGTGTTCGTGCCGACGGGCGCGCCGCGCGACGTCGTCAGCACTTTGTTCAAAGCGGCCATCAAGACGATGGAGGATGCGACCGTCAGGAAACGACTCGCCGACGGTGGCGTCGAAGTGGTGGTCAGCAAGTCGCCGGAAGCATTCGGCGCGTTCGTCAAAGCGGAGAACGAGCGCTGGGCGAAAGTCATCAAGGACGCGGGCGTCGTGCCCGAGTAGAAGGCGACGATTTACCGCTCAACGCGGAGGACGCAGAGGACGCGGAGGTTCGCGCAGGATAATCAGCAACCGTCCTATTTAATGATAACGACTAGTCAATGGACATAGGCGTTCCCCTGCGATCCTCTGCGTCCACCGCGTCCTCTGTGGTGAGAGTTTGTATTCTTGTTGTCACAGTTAGTCACGAAAGGAAACCGCAGCATGGCGTTTCACCGTTTTGAAAATATTGAAAGCAATTACCTCACCCCGCATCTGTCGAGCGCGCGCGGCCCGGTGATCGAGGGCAAGTACATGTACTTCTGCCTCGTGCACAAGACCGCCGGCACCGGCTCGGAACTGCACTACCACCCGAACGAACTCCTGATCTTTCCGGTGCGCGGCAAGATCAACGGAATCGTCGGCAAGGACCGCCGCATCGTGCCGACCGGCATGTTCGTGCATGCGCCCGCCTACGCCCGGCATTCGATGAAGGCAACCGAGGACGGCGATTGCGCGTATTTGTATATCAAGGACAAGACGTGGACGGTCGTCGGCCTCGCCGCGGACGAAGCCGTGCCGGACAAAGCGATGACGGTGGCGGAGGTCAACCGGAAATACAACGTCGGCGACCGCGACAAGCATGAGAAAACGCAGGGTCAATCGCAGGCCGTGATCGAAGGCGTCAAGGTCTGCTATTACCCGGTCGTCGATGCGTTCGATGCGCCGCCGGTGTCCGCGCGACGCGCGAACTGGATCGAAGGCGAGCGACTCGCGTTCGGTTACTTCGAGGCGGCGGCGGGAACGGCTGAGCCCGCGGCGACGGCGGAGCACGAGTCGTTTGTCTACGTGCTCCACGGTGAGATCGAGGCGCAATGCAATGGCGAGAAGAAGATGCTCAAAGCGGGCGATATCGTGCAGACCGCGCGTGGCGACAACTGCCAGCTTCAGGTCAAGTCGCCGTTCGCGCGCTATGTCATCGTGCGCTCGACGCCGTACCTCGAAAACCTGATCGATTCGATGTCGCCCGAGCAGGCGGAACAGGCGCGCATCAACATGAAGGCGAACTGATAGCGGAGCAGGATTGCAAAGGAGCGGTGCGATGAACAACATCAGGGCGGTGGCCGCCGCGGTGGCGGGAATAATGTTTGCGGGTCCGGCGGGCGCGCAAAGCTGGAGTCCTCAGCGCAACGTCGAACTGATCGTCCCGTCGACCGCGGGCGGCTCGCTCGACACCACGGGACGCACGGTCACGCGGATCTGGGGCGACCTTAAACTGCTGACGGTGTCGAGTTCTGTGTCGAATCGCGGCGGCGGCGGACACGCGGTGGCATACAGCTATCTCGCGCAGCGTCCGAACGACCCGCATTACCTCGCGGTGACTTCAATGACGCTGCTGGCGAACCATATCAACGGCCATAATTCCGTCACGTACACGGATTTCACCCCGCTCGCGGTACTGCTAACCGAGTACATTGCAATCGCCGTGCGTGCCGATTCGCCGCTTAAGACCGGCAAAGACTTCGTGGAAGCGCTGCGCAAGGCGCCGGCATCGTTGAGCCTGGCGCTGAGCAGCGCGGCCGGCGGCACCCACCACATATCCTTCGGTCTGCCGCTGCTGTCGGGCGGCGTCGACACGAGCAAGGTTAAATTCGTTGCGTTCACCTCCTCCAGTGAAGCCGTAACCGCTTTGCTCGGCGGCCATGTCGATGTGATTTCCGCGGGCACGGTCAATGTCGCGCCGCACGTCGCGAGCGGCAAACTGCGCGTGATTGCGGTCACGTCGGCCAAGCGCATGACGGGGCCGCTCGCGTCCGCGCCAACGTGGCCCGAACTGGGGTACAAGGGTGTGTTCGAGAACTGGCGCGGCATTATCGGTGCGAAAGGCATCAGCGCCGAACAGATCGCGTTCTGGGACAGCGTGTTTCGCCGCCTCACGGCGAGCGAGGAGTTCCGCACCTACGCCGCGCAGAATCAATGGGATGAAAGCTACAGGAACGCGGACGAATCAAAGCGCTTCATGGCGGAGCAGTACGATGAACTCAAAGGCGTGATGACCTATCTGGGATTGACGAAGAAACCGTGATCAGACGCTCTGGAAATTGCGAACCGTGGGCGTGGGACCGCGCCGCGGGGACTGACTGTCGAAAAAGTTTACATAGGCCCGGCGTACGTCCTGCGCCGAAATGCCGCGCGAATATTAATTAACTTTCAATCGGTTGAA
>JAYWDM010000205.1:0-5982 GCA_043779885.1 Betaproteobacteria bacterium
GTCACACGGTCGGTACCGTCGCGGCTCACCCGGATCATGATATTGACGCCGAACGGTTTGCCGCCGGTGATTTCACGGCAGCGCCGGATGCCCGCGCGCAGCGCCGCGACGTCCTTGAAACTCGCGGCCGTCATGAAACCCATCAGGCCCGCGTTGACGGCGGCGCCGACGTAATCGGGGTTCGCGAGCCACATGAGTCCGCTCGCGATGACGGGCAGCCGGATGCCGTAGAGTTCGGTGATGCGGGTTTTAAACACGGGTTCCACGATTGTTCTCTTGCTAGTGCAGAACGATCAACGCATCGGCGGCGACCACACCCTGCCCGACGGGGCGCACGAACAGCGGATTGATGTCTATCTCGGCAATCCGGCCCGCCTGATCTGCGATCAGCAACGACAGGCGCGACAGCGTGTCGGCGAGCGCGGCGCGATCGAGCGCGGGCTGGCCGCGAAAACCGTTGATCAACGCAGCGCCCTTGATCTCGCCGATCATTTCATTGGCCGCCGCGGCATCGAACGGCGCAAAACGCCGCGTCACGTCCTGCAATAATTCGGTATAAATTCCACCGAGGCCAAACACCACCACCGGCCCGAAGTAACGATCGTTGACGGCGCCGACGATGACCTCGAGGCCGCCGGCCATTTCCTGCACGAGCACGCCGTCGATGCGCGCTTTTGCGTCGTGTTCGCGCGCCGCGGCGAGAACTTCGCGCGCCGCGCCCCTGAGTTCATCGAGACTTCGGATATTGAGCCGCACCACACCCGCTTCGGTCTTGTGCGGGATGTCGGCGGATTCTATTTTTACCGCCAGCGGGAAGGGCAGCGGCGCCGCCGTCAGGTTCGCCACTTCGTCGGCGCTTAACAGCACTTCCCTGACCACCGGTATGCCGTAAGCGGCGAGCGCCTGCTTGGAGCGATGCTCGCCGAGCGTGCCGCTTCCCGCCGGCAGTGCGAGCGCCTGTTTCGATGCAATGCGTGGCGTCGTCTGCCGCGGGCGATTGGCGAACGCGAGCTTCTTTTGCGCGAATTCGTTGAGCGAGGCGAGCGCGCGCACCGTGCGTCCGGGCGAGAGTATGCACGGCACGTCATTTTTTTCGAGCAATTGCATGACTTCCGGATTGTCATCCGGCGACGTCGGCCAGTTGAGAATGACCGGTTTATCGGTTGCGCGCGCGATTTCAACGAATGCGCGGGACCACGCCTGCGCTGCCGTGCCACGCGGCGAGCGCGCAATCACCTGGTCGATGTTGGGGTCGTCCAGGACCGCCGCAATCACGCCGTTGTAGGACGCGAAGTTATCGTTGTAACCGTTGGCGGTGGCATCCACGGGATTGGCGACCGACGCATACGGGACGACGAGTTCGCGCAACCGGCTGGTCGTCGCTGCGGTCAATTTCGGCAATTCGAGCCCGTGTTCGATACAGCGGTCCGCGAGCAGCACGCCCGCGCCCCCCGACAGCGTGATGACGCCGACACGGTTGCCGCGCGGCAGCCGGCGCGCGCGAAACGCTTTCATAGCGTCGATAAGATCGTCCATGTCGCGCACTTCGATGAAGCCGCCGTGGCGAAATGCGCTCTGATACAGTTCGTAGCTCGCGGTCATGCGCGCGGTGTGCGAGGCCGCGGCCTGGCGGCCGATGCCGGTGTTGCCGACCTTCCATGCGAGGATGGGCTTGCCGAGCGCGAGCGCGCGTTCGCCGAGTGCGATCAGGCGCCGTCCGTCGGTGATGCCTTCCATGAACATGACGACGGACTCGACTTCGCTGCGCTCGAGGAAAAATTCAACCAGATCGAGCATCGAGACGTCGGCTTCGTTACCGGTCGAGATCGCGTAGTTGAAGCCGACGCCGTAGTACGCCGCGGTGGCGACGACGCCGAAGCCGAAGCCGCCCGATTGCGTGACCATTGCGCAGGGGCCTGGTATCAGCGTCTTCAACTGCACCGTGCCGCCGAATCCGATGCGCGCGTTGTCCCTGAGATTGAGCATGCCGAGGCAATTCGGGCCGATCACGCGCACGCCGCACCGCCTGGCGGTGGCGATCAGTTGTTCCTGCAGCGCAATCCCGTCGCCGCCCACTTCGCTGAAACCCGCCGACAATACGATGGCGAACGGGATGCCGGCCGCGCCGCATTGCTCGATGACGCCCAGTACGTGTTGCGACGACAGCGCCACGAGCGCAACGTCGCAGGGTTTCGGTACCGATGCGATGTCTTTATAGCAAGCGAGTCCTTTGATCTCAGGATATTTCGGATTGACCGGATAGACGTTGCCCTGAAAACCGAATTCGGTCAGGAGCTTCAACGGCTGGCCGCCGATGCGCGTCAGGTCGTTAGAAGCGCCGACCACCGCCACCGCGCGCGGATTGACGAGGCGGGAAAAATCCTGCTGCTGACGCGCAGGCGTGCCGGACGACTGATCCAATGGGCTTTCCTCTGTATGGCCGGAGTTTGCGCCCCGATTTTACCTTGATTCATGCGGCCCCTGCCATTTACACTCGGGGCATGTTATTGCAGCGCAGGCGAGTCGCCTGCATTCGTTGACGGAGCAGGCACGTCATCTGCGCCACCTTGAATTTGAAATTCTCTCTTGATAATGCCGGGGTATTGATGCGACTGATGACGCAGGCGATGGTGTGCGCGTCATTGTGCGCGGCAGGTGTGGCCGCCGCACAACCGGCGTACCCGAACAAACCGATACGCCTGCTCGTCGGCTTTGCCGCCGGCGGTGGCACCGACATTCTTGCGCGTGCGCTCGGCCAGCCGCTCGGCGAGTTGCTCGGCCAGCAGGTGACGATAGACAACCGCGCCGGCGCTGGCGGGATCATTGCGACGGAGCTTGGCGCCAAGGCTGCGCCCGACGGCTATACGCTGCTCGTCGGCAGTTCGGCCGGCTTCGCCATCAATCCGAACCTGATGGCGAAGCTGCCGTACGATCCGGTGAAGGATTTTGCGCCGGTCGGCATGTTCGCGACGTTGTCCTATGCGCTCGACGTGCATCCTTCGCTGCCGGCCCGGACGCTCAGGGATTTCGTTGCGCTCGCGCACAGCCGGCCCGGCGCGATCAATTACGGTTCGGCGGGGCAGGGCTCTTCCACGCATCTCGCGATCGAACAGTTCGCGCTGATGGCGGGTATCCAGATGACGCATGTGCCGTACAAAGGCAACACGCCGGCGATGACCGCACTGATGAGCGGCGAGGTCGCGATGGTGTTCGATCCGGTATTGACGTCGCTGCCGATGGTAAAGAGCGGCCGCGTACGCGCGCTGGCCGTAACGACCGCGCGGCGCTCGGCACTGCTGCCGGAGGTGCCGACAGTGGCGCAGGCAGGAGTGCAGGGTTTTGAGGCGGGCAACTGGTTCGGCATTTTCGCGCCGGCCGGCACGCCGCGTGAAGTGGTCGAGCGTGTCAACGGCGCGATCAACCAGGTGATGACGCGGTCCGACATGAAAGACAAGCTGACGGGTCAGGGCGCCGAAGCGCTCACCGGTTCGCCCGCGGAGCTCGCCAGTCTCGTGCAGCGCGAACTCGTCAAGTTTGCGAAAATCATCAAGGCGGCGCGCGTGCGTATCGAGTGACACCGCGAGCGTCATCGGCGCGGCAGGCTTCGGGTATAGTGAGGCCTGTCTGACATAATGACTGCGCAGCGCACGCGGCATCAGGGAAAATGGAAAAACAATACCGCAACGTGCTCTTGCTGTCGGCGACCCAGGCGACTCTGCAGATCACCGGCGTGACCCTGGTCGCGGTGACCGGGCTTGCCGGATTCGCTCTCGCCGACAACAAGTCGTTCGCCACGGTTCCACTTACCTGCTACGTATTCGGGTCGGCGATCACGACCATCCCGGCGTCCCTGCTGATGAAGATAACCGGGCGCCGCGTCGGCTTTCAGACCGGCACTTCGATCGGCATGCTGGGCGCCGCAATCTGCAGCCTCGCCATTTATCTTGCCAGCTTCTGGCTGTTATGCGCCGGCATGACGGTGATGGGCATGTATAACGCGTTCGGCAAGTATTACCGGTTCGCGGCTGCCGACGCCGCCAGCCATTCCTTCCGCGCGAAAGCGATTTCACTCACCCTGGCGGGCGGCATATTGGGCGGCATCATCGGCCCCGAAATGGCGAAGCGCAGCAAAGACTTGTTCGCCGGGCATGTTTTCATGGGTTCGTACCTGTCGTTGATACTGGTTTGCATGCTGGCAACGCTGGTGCTCGTGCGTCTCGATATTCCCGCGCTGTCCGCGCACGAGCAGAAAGACTCCGGGCGGCCGTTGGGCGCCATCATGCGCCAGCCGGTGTTCATCGTGGCGGCGCTGACCGCCATGCTGTCATACGGCATCATGAATCTGATGATGACTTCGACCCCGCTCGCCATGCATGCGCACGACCATCACTTCAACGACGCGGCGGTGGTGCTCGAATGGCACGTGATCGGCATGTTCGGGCCGTCGTTCTTTACCGGTTCGCTGATCAACCGTTTCGGCGTGCTGCAGGTGATCCTCGCCGGCATCGTGCTGCAGTTCCTGTGCATCGTGGCGGCGCTGGCCGGCACCGGGTTCATCAATTTCTGGACCGCCTTGTTCCTGCTCGGCGTGGGCTGGAATTTCATGTACGTCGGCGCCTCGACCTTGCTGACGGAATGCTATACGCCGGCGGAGCGCGCCAAGACCCAGGCGGCGAACGACTTCATGATATTCGCGACCATGGCGATCTCATCGATGTCCTCCGGGCTCTTGCTGAACAAGAGCGGCTGGCACGCGGTCAACCTTGGTTCGATCCCGTTCCTGGTGCTGGCGACCGCCGCCACGCTATGGTTGATGTGGCGGCGGCGTGCGCGGCCGGCCGCGCCGCGTGACCATTGATGCCGTGCTGCAACCCGTGAGGCATCCGATATCGGCCAGTGAACCGGATCTGCGCGAATTTTCATGAGCGATCCGAATGTCATGCGCGGGGGGAGGTGTGTTATTGTTGGATATGCAATGCTTACCGTAGTTTCATGACATCATGCAATTTTCTGGCAGGAAGGACATAAGGGGGATGCGCAGTCGCACACTGAACCGGCCCTATGCGCGATGGGCCGAGGTTGTTCGTTGCACGCCGCCGGACGGCGTTACCGCGTCCGCCGGGACGTAGGCGCGGGAGCGGCGATGCGTTTGCGCGTGCTTGGGTGCTCGGGTGGCATTGGTGGGCAGCATAATCGCACCACGTCGTTCCTGCTCGACCAGGATATTCTGATCGACGCGGGGACCGGGGTTGGCGACCTCTCGCTTGCCGAGCTGACGCTGATCGACCATATCTTTATCACTCATTCTCACCTCGACCACGTCACTTCGATCGCGTTTTTCGTGGACTCGGTCGGCGCGCTGCGGCCGAATCCGGTCACCGTGTATGCGCTGGGCGCGACGATCGCGATTCTGAAAAAGAATCTGTTCAATTGGGACATCTGGCCGGATTTCACCATGATCCCCACGGCCGAACAGCCGTGGTTGCGTTACCAGGAGATCAAGCTGGGTGAGGTGATCGACTTGGGCGGGCGGAAGATTACCGTATTGCCCGCGGTCCACACCGTCCCCGCGGTCGGCTACCTGCTCGACAGCGGAAAAGGCAGCCTGGTCTTTACCGGCGACACCGGACCGAACGATGCGCTCTGGAGCGTGGTGAACGAGGTCGGGAACCTCAGATTTCTCATTATCGAAACCGCGTTTTCCGACAAGGACCGCGTGATAGCCGAGCTCTCCAAGCACCTGTGCCCTTCGATGCTCGGCGAGGAGCTGGCAAAGCTCACCCGCCCGGCGGAGATTTACATCACGCATCTGAAGCCCAGCGAGATCGAGCTGACCATGCAGGAAATCGAGGAACTCACGGGTAAAGCGCAGCCGCGCCTGCTGCATAACAACCACGTATTCGAATTTTAAAACCGTTCACGCGCCGATTGCGTTTGCGCGCAGCCCCGGAAAAATGGAAAATCTCACCTGCTTGCACGGTG
>JAYWDM010000206.1:0-5978 GCA_043779885.1 Betaproteobacteria bacterium
GGCTGGGGATGGGGGAGCGATGAGCGCGTTACTCGACGATCTGCCGCGCTACCGGCGGATGACGATGCTTGATCTCGACGCGGTCATGGCGATCGAGCACGAGATCTATCCGCATCCGTGGACGCGCGGTAATTTCAGCGATTCGCTCCATGCCGGCTATCAGTGCTCCTCCATGACGGTTGCCGGCGAAATCACCGGCTATAGCGTGGTCATGATCGCGGCCGGGGAAGCGCATCTGCTCAACCTGAGTATCGCGACGGCGTGGCAGCGCCGCGGGTTCGGACGCGACATGCTCAGGTTCCTGCTCCAACTTGCGCGCGAACTTGAATCCGGCAAAATGTATCTCGAAGTACGCCCGTCCAACGTTGCCGGGCGCCGCCTGTATGCGTCCGCCGGTTTCAGCGAAATCGCAACGCGCCGCGGCTACTACCCGGCGCACGATGGCCGTGAGGATGCGGTAATCATGGAGCTCGCATTGAAATGACCGCGCGCCGCGACGACATGCTTAAAGAACTGGGTTTGTGGCCGGTGTGGCGGCTGCGCGGCAGCGCCGATGACACACCGGCAACGGCGACGGTTTCCCCTGGCGCGGACCGTGCAGCTTCAGAGATACCGGTTTCCGTCCGCGCAGTCGACCCGCCAGCGCTGCAGAAGCGAACAAGAACGGCCGCAGTTGCCGCGCCCGCATTGCCGCTCGACGCGCGGGCGGCTGAGATTGCGCAGATGGATTGGCCGCAGTTGAAGGAAAGTGTCGCCGGCTGCGTGGCGTGTCCGCTGCACAAGGGGCGCAACAAGACGGTGTTCGGGGTCGGCGATGAGCAGGCCGCATGGTTGTTCGTCGGCGAAGGGCCCGGTGCGGACGAGGACCTCAAAGGCGAGCCGTTCGTCGGTCAGGCGGGAAAACTCCTCGACAACATGCTGGCGGCGATTGATCTCAAGCGCGGGCGGAATGTTTACATCGCGAATATCGTGAAATGCCGCCCTCCCGGCAACCGCAATCCGGAGGCGGGTGAAGCAGCGCAATGCGAACCTTATCTGCACCGCCAGATCGCGCTCATCAAGCCCAAGCTGATCGTGGCGCTCGGCAAGGTCGCGGCGGTCAATCTCCTGAAGCGCGACGCCCCGGTTGCCGGCATGCGCGGCAAACTGCACGAATATCAGGGTATCCCGATGATCGTGACGTATCATCCCGCGTATCTGCTGCGCAGCCTGCCCGAGAAGGCGAAAGCCTGGGTGGATTTACGCTTCGCGGTGGATACCATGCAGGCCTTGCAATCCGGTAAATCCGCCCCCATTTAAGTCGCGATTCCTTCCCATTACAGGAGAAAAAGGCATGAAGAGAATTCTTGTTACGGTGGTGCTGCTTGCGGCAACGCTGGGTCTGGGCGGCTGCGGCTATAACACAATGCAGGCGGGGGACCAGAATATCAAGGCGGCGTGGGCCGAGGTGCTCAACCAGTATCAGCGGCGCGCTGATCTCGTGCCCAACCTGGTCAACACCGTCAAGGGTTTCGCGCAGCAGGAGAAAGACGTGCTGCTCGGCGTCACCAATGCGCGGTCGAAAGTCGGGGGCATTCAGGCCACTCCCGAACTGGTGAACGACCCCGCCGCGTTCCAGAAATTCCAGGCCGCGCAGGGCGAGCTCACATCGGCGCTGTCGCGCCTGATGGTGGTCGTCGAAAAATACCCCGAGTTGAAGTCCGACGCCAATTTCCGCGACCTGCAGGCGCAGCTCGAAGGCACCGAGAACCGCATTACGGTCGCGCGCAACCGCTATATCAAGGCGGTGCAGGAGTACAACGTTCACGTCGTGCAGTTCCCGTCGAACCTGACCGCGATGGTCTTCGGCTTCAAGGAGAAGCCGCAGTTCACGGTCGAGAACGAAAAGGCGATCGCCACGCCGCCGAAAGTTGATTTCAGCGCGCCGGCGCCGGCGCCGGCGAAGGCCGATATCCCGGCGAGCCCGCCGAACGAGTACACGACGAAGTAATTCCGCCGCTGGACACGCACGGATGACGCAAAGCGCGATGGGGCGCACGTGGCCGCGGGCTCTGCTCGCGGGCTGCGCGTTGCTCGCAGCGTGTCTTGCGTTCGCCGACGTCGCGGTACCGCCGCTGACAGCACGCGTCACCGATCTCACGGGAACGCTTGCAGCCCCGCAGCGGGCGGCGCTCGAACAGAAGCTGGCCGCGTTCGAAGCGCGCAAAGGCAGTCAGATCGCGGTGCTGATCGTGCCGACAACGCAGCCGGAGACCGTCGAACAGTATGCCGTGCGTGTCGAGGAGAACTGGAAACTCGGCCGCAAAGGCATCGACGACGGCGCGCTGTTGCTGGTTGCGAAAGACGACCGCAAGCTGCGCATCGAGGTCGGTTACGGTCTCGAAGGCGTGCTCAACGACGCGACCGCCAAACGCATCATTGCGGAAGAGATCGTGCCGCGCTTCAAGCAGAATGATTTTGCAGGCGGCATCAGCGCGGGCGTCGAACGGATGATCAAGGTCATCGACGGCGAGCCGTTGCCGCCGCCGAAACCGCACCCGCAACCGGGCGGCGGCGTCAATATTGATACGCTGCTCATCATCGGTTTTATCCTCGTTTTCGTTGTTGGCGGCGTTTTGCGCGCGATATTCGGCAGAGGACTGGGCGCCGGTATGGTCGGCGCGATTGCCGGGGCCATCGCGTGGGCGCTGGGCGGCGCGCTGCTGATCGCGATCCTGGCCGCGGTGGTCGCGTTTATTTTTTCGCTGCTCGGCGGCACGCGCGGGGGCATGGGCGGCGGCGGATTCAGCAGCGGCGGTTTCGGCGGCGGCGGTGGATTCAGCGGCGGCGGCGGATTCAGCGGCGGCGGCGGCGGTTCGGGCGGCGGCGGCTCGTCGGGAAGCTGGTGAGATGAATATCCAGCGCATTTTCAGGCATTTGCTCGCGCCGCACTGGATCGTCCGGCGCGCGTTTTCGCGCCGCGCTCTGGATGCCATCGAAATCGCGGTCCGCACATCGGAAGAAACGCACGACGGCGAACTGCGCTTCGCGGTTGAAGCCGGCCTGCATCCGCTGCCGCTCGCGCGCGGGCAGACTGCGCGCGAGCGCGCGCGCGAAGTATTCTCGAATTTGCGCGTATGGGACACCGCGCACAACAGCGGGGTGCTGATTTACGTGCAACTGGTCGATCGGCGCATCGAAATCGTCGCCGACCGCGGCATCGACGCGAAAGTGGCGCAAAAGGAATGGGACGCGATCTGCCGCCGCATGGAGGCCGCGTTCAGGGAAGGCCGATTCGAACAGGGCGCGCTGCAGGCCATCGGTGAAATCACGGGTTTGCTGGCACAGCACTTTCCGCCGTGCGGCGCAAACCCGAACGAACAGCCGGACGCGCCGGTGGTGCTTTAGAAGCGGGATACGGGTTCCAGGATTCAGGATAGCGACTGCCGCTTTTTCCCTGAATCCTGAATCCTGAATCCTGATTCCCGAATCCCGAGCTTCGCCGCCTGCTGCTAGAATATCGGCTGAGGGGTCATTTCAGCAGGCGCACCCCAAGCTTTCAGCCAAGGACTCGCGAATGAAAACTGCAGCAACCCGCATGCGCGGCGTAGAGCATGACATCATCCAGTTGCCCAGGGCGAGCGATCTCGCGCCGTATTACGAGCCGCAGGGCATCGAAGTGGCGATTTTCGAGGCCGCTTATCGCAAACGGCTGCCCGTGATGCTGAAAGGCCCGACCGGCTGCGGCAAGACGCGTTTTCTCGAGCACATGGCATTCCAGTTGAAGCGTCCGCTCGTGACCGTGTCGTGCCATGAAGACCTGACGAGTTCCGATCTGGTCGGCCGCTTCCTGCTCGAGGGCAGCGCTACGGTATGGCAGGACGGCCCGCTGACGCGCTCGGTAAAAGCCGGCGCGATATGCTATCTCGATGAAATCGTCGAGGCGCGCACCGATTCGACGGTCGTAATCCATTCGCTGACCGACCACCGGCGCCGGCTCACGATCGAAAAGAAGGGCCAGGAAATCGATGCGCACGAGGATTTCCTGCTCGTGATCTCGTACAACCCCGGCTATCAAACGGTTTTGAAGGATCTCAAACCTTCCACCAAGCAGCGCTTCATCGCCATCAATTTCGATTTTCCGCAGGAAGACGTCGAGCGCAAGATCGTCGTCAACGAAGTGCCCGGCATATCGCCCGAACTCGCGGCGAAACTCGTTGCCACGGGCCGCAAAGGCCGGCTGCTGAAGGATCACGGGCTCGAAGAAGCGACTTCGACGCGCGCGCTGGTCTATGCGGCGAACATGATCAATGCCGGTCTCGACCCGGTCAATGCCTGCCAGGTGGCGATGGTCAATCCGCTCACCGATGACATCGAACTTGCCGAAGCGCTGATGGAAATCGTCAAAGCGCACTTCGCCTGATCGTTCCCGGCGACGCGCGTGGCTGATACTTCCGCCGCCATCGATCGGGCGCTGCTTGATTTGAGCGCGCTGAGCTTCGTCGCGCAGCGCGAAGTCAGCGACACGCTGCCGGCCCTGAAGCACCACGGCGAGGCGGTCGTGCTCTCCTGGCTGGACGCGGTGCGGCGCCTCTTCCTGCATGACCGCGAAGCCGGCAAGGCGTTTGTGCGCGGCAGCCGCGAGGCGGAAAAGATCTCCGAAACCGTGTTGCCGTGGACCGCGCAGGCGCTCGAGTTTCTGCACTGGCCCGCGCCCGCGGCGGCGCTCGAAGGTTTCATGCAGAACCTGCCGCGCGCTTTCGGGACGCTCGGACACGCGGGCGAGCGGCGCTGGGCCGAGATCGGTTTCATCTGGTATGCGCGGCACGGCGACAGCGGGCGCGCCTACTTTGAAACACCGGTACTTGAACTCGCCTGCCGGCAGGGCGTGACGGGGGTGGAGCAACTGTGCGCGCCGATCGAAGAGTTGTTCGAGTCGCGCAAATTACTCCTCGCCACCTGCCTGAGCGGCGCGATACGCGTGCGTAACCTGCTGGGCGCGCAGGCCGTGTTGCCGTGGGCGTCGCGCGGCGCCGATATCATGCAGTCGGGCCGCGCGCGCGGCGAAGCCTATTTCCGCCTGGAAAGCGAAGAAAGCCTGTCGGTATTGCTCGATCATTTGCCGGGTTTCCGCATGACGGAGCGCAACCGGCTGCTGACGTTGCTGCTCGAAGTCTGGTTCGAACGCCCTTTCGAGTTGAAGGAGAGCGCGTGGTCGCCGGACAAGGGGCGGCCGTTCGTTGAAACCGACGGGCGCAACGTGTTCGTGCCCGCGGTGATGCCGAATCGCGACGAAGCCATCCTCGCGGTGCTGCACGCGGCGGGCCACCAGTTGTTCGGCAGCTTTGAACGCGCTTCGCTCGTGCAGATATTTCGCGAGGTCGGCGTGGAACTGCCGAAATCCGGCCAGATCGCATGGGCGCCGCTGTTTGCGCGCTACGGCGATGATGTGCCGCGTTTTCAGTTGCTGTTCGACGCATGCGAGGATCTGCGTGTCGATTTTCGCATCCAGCAACACGTGCCGAATTTTCTGGCGCGCCTGCACGCAACCGGCGTATCCCACCGCTTGCGCCCGCCGGAGGCGCTGCCTTATTACGATCTGGCGCTAATGATGGTGAATGGCGCGCTGCAGGTCACGCGCGGCGAACCGTCCACGCTCGATCCGCGCCTGCTGCGACTGCTGGCGCCGGATGCGACCATTGCGGACGCGTTTCGCATCGCCAACGAGTTGTATCGGGAAGTCACGCTTGAACCCGTGACCGACACCGAAATTTACCACGGCGCCTACCTGCCGGGGCGCGCGCCCAACGCGGCGCGTTCCGCCCACGCGCAGACCGAGCAGGATCAGCCGCAGCAGACGCAGGCGGGCGCCGACGGCGAGAAGCAGGAAAGCGACGACGGCGCGCAGGGCGAGAACGAGGAAGAGCAGAACGCGGACAGCGGCGGCGAGCAAAGCGGCGAGCGCGAGAAGATGGTGGCGAGCGAGGGCAAGAGTGCGG
>JAYWDM010000207.1:0-5968 GCA_043779885.1 Betaproteobacteria bacterium
TACATATTGCCGTCGGAATCTGTCGCTACCACGTGCGGCCAATGGAACTGGCCGGCCTGGCGGCCGCCGCCGCCGATGCGGGTCAGTTCGGTCAGGTTCTGCCGATTGAGGACGTAGATCACGTCGTTGACGAGATCGGCGACGTACATGCAGCTTTGCTTCGCGTCGGTCGAGAAGTTTACCGTGCCCGACGTGCCGCCGATGGACTGCGGGGCAACGGGGATCTCGCCCACGAAACCGCACTTGCCTGCCTCACCCTCCGGGTTCGAGCAGGGCTTGCCCGCTTCGGACGCCTTGAAGATTTGCACGCGATTGTTGCCGCGGTCGCAGGCATACAGCAGTCCGTCATTGGCCAGCTTCGAACAGTGCAGGGGACTGCGGAAGAATTTCGGTTTCAGCTTGCCGGCTTTGAAATCATCCGGCCACGTACCGGCATAGGCGTCACCGCCGCCGTTTTCACCGACCACGGGATTCTGGCCGTATGCGCCAAAATGTCCCACGTACTTTCCAGTCGCGGCATCCACGATGAGCACGCGCCGGTTGCCGTAACCGTCGGCGATGTACATCAGGTTCGTCTTCGGATCGACGACCATATCGGCGGGCCAGTACGGTTCCGGCGTGCCGTTGACGCCGCCGTTGGTGTCGTTGCTGTTCGGGCCTTTCGCGCCCGCAGTACCGATCTGGAAGACGAAGGTGCCGTCCGCCTTGAATTTCAGGACATGCGAATCGTCCCCGAAATTCGACGCCCATGGATACTGACCGTGGAAATTGCGTGCCTGGCCATTGCCCGCGATGTAGACGAAGTCGTTGTGATCGACGTAGATGCCATGCTCACGCGCAGGCCAGAAGCAACCGTCCGCCTCGCGGCATTTCGTCTTCAGGAAATCCGGATCGCCCGGCCCGCCCCACGCCTTCAATAATTTTCCGGCCGGGTTGAATACGAGTATGGAAGGCGCCGGCATGCAGCAGCCGTTGATCTGGCCGTAAGGCCGCGGATGTCCGAGCGCGCTGATCGGCTTGCCCTTCGGATCCGTGCCCGCCGCGCCGAGCATGCCGCTGTCCTGATTGCCGACCGAACGGGGGCGGTGGTAAACCCAGATCTGGTTGTGCTTGTCGACGGCAATTCCGCCGACATCGCCGATGACCCAGTGGTTGGGCAACGGTTGAGGCCACGCAGGATCGAGCACGAAGCCGGGCGCGGCGCCTTTTTTCTCGACCGCCATTCCCTCGGCCATGCGCTCCATGACGCGGGCCTTCTGCAGAGCTTCGGTAGCGGACTGCTGTGCGCTCACAGAAGGAATCAGACATGACACGCTCAACACGCCGGCGAGCATTGCCGCCGAGACAACGTTCTTCATAATCTTCGAAGTCATCGCGTCTCCCCCTTGGAATTATTCCGTGATTCTACTACTGAAGACCTGATTGATAACCGACCAGCGCGCCCTCCCTTGCAGGGCGCGCACCGGCTTGCAAGCCGGTGCCGCTCGAACGGCACGGGCCATGGCCCGCGAATTCCCGTACTCGCCCCCCGCCCCTCTCCCCGAGGGAGAGGGGAAAATTCTGCACGTACTTCCGGAGGGAGAGGGGAATATTCTGCACGCAGGACTTGTCAGTCACTTATGCAATTGTCAATCGTCTCGGGAAATCACTTGTTTTTGCCGGGTTTGCCGGCGCGGTTTTGCGCGAGCGGCGCCATGGGTCCTATCGCGTCCGCTTCGAACAATTCCCTTAACTGGTCGGCGGCTTCTTTTGCATTCTGCATGAGCTGCGCCTCGTCGTGATGAACGCCGTATTGTTCGTCGAGCTGCGCTTCGTCATGTTGCCTGAACATTGCCGTGGCGCGCTCCGCCGCCGCCACCCCGAATCCGACGCGCAGCAATGCCTGGCGCGCCACCTCGAGACTGGCCGGGAATGTCTCGCGATAGATAGTCCGGACACCCAGATCGCGCAGGCGAAAATAATGCACGCGGTTGCGCGCGCGTGCAAGTATGGGCAGACGCGGGAAGTGACTGCGCACGACCTGCGCCGTCTTGATCGACGCTTCCACGTCGTCGATGGCGAGTACGAACAGTTTCGCCTCCGCGGTTTTCGCCGCCTGCAGAAGCTCGAGGCGGGACGCGTCGCCATAATAGATCTTGCTGCCGAAGCGGCGCACGAAATCGACCTGCTGGTAGCTTATGTCGAGCGCGGTAAACGGAATTCCGCACATGCGCAGCACCCGCGACACGATCTGGCCGAAGCGCCCGTAGCCCGCGATGATGACGGCGTTGCCGGGCTCGTCGATGGTGTCATATTCGGGCGGATTGCGGCGCGCGAGCCATTGGTCGAGCCAGCGTTCATGCAGCGCGAAAGTCAGCGGCGCCAGCAGCATCGAAATCGTCACGACGACGACCAGCAGTTCCGATTCGCGCGGCGCAAAGACGCCCAACCCCTGCGCCGCCGCGAACAGCACGAACGCGAACTCGCCGCCCTGCGCCAGTGCGACGGCCAGCCGTTGCGCGGTTTCGTTGGTGTCGCCGGAGAAACGCGCTATTCCGTACAGCAACACGAACTTTACCGACAGCAGCGCGAGTGCGAGCCCAAGCACGGTGAGCGGCATGTCTTTGATCATGCCGAGATTGGCGCTCATCCCGACGGCGATGAAGAACAGGCCCAGCAACAGACCCTTGAACGGCTCGATGTCGGCCTCGAGCTCGTGCCGGAATTCCGAGTCGGCCAACAGCACGCCGGCAAGGAACGCGCCGAGCGACATTGAGAGGCCGATCTTCTCCATGATCAGCGCCGCGCCCACCACCAGCAGCAATGCGGCCGCGGTAAACACTTCGCGACTGCTGTGGCTGGCGATGAACTTGAGGGCAGGGCGCACGACGAGCCGGCTGGCCGCGATGACCACGGCGATGGCCGCGAGACCTTTGGCCGCAGCGGACCATTTAACCGCGGTGACAGCCGCGGACACGCCCAGGAGAGGCAGGAGCGCGAGCAACGGGATCACCGTGAGATCCTGAAACAGCAATACGGCAAATGCCTCGCGGCCATGGCGGGCGCCCAGTTGATGGCGCTCCGTGAGAGAAGAGATCACGAGCGCGGTCGAGGACATCGCGAGGCCAAGTCCGGCAATCAGTGCGGGCTGCCAGGCGAGCCCGCAGGCCATCCCCGCCAGCGCGAGCACTGCGCCGGTGACGCCAACCTGCGCTCCACCCATGCCGAAGACCGGGCGGCGCATGGCCCATAATCGCGCGGGATCGAGTTCGAGGCCGACGAGAAACAACAGCAGCACGACGCCGAATTCGGCGAATTGCAGGGTAGTTTCCACTTCGCCGATCACGCCTATGCCCCAGGGCCCGATCAGCATGCCGGCAACCAGGTAGCCGAGCACTGCGCCCAGCTTCAGGCGCTGGAAAATCGGCACCAGCAGCACGGTCATCAATAAGAAGACAGCGGCTTGTTCGAGTAGATGCATAGTGGTTGTGAATTACCGTGTGGTCCGCGGTTGCGTTGACATTGCGCCCACACCCTCGGTCCCTCGCCCCGAGGGAGAGGGAAGAAAGTCCCTTCGCCCCCGGGGAGAGCGAAGCGCGGGGCCAGGGCAGGGATGAGGGCGCGATTTGGCAATTACGCTCAGTACGTAACGGAAATTGGCAAAGTTCAACAGGCGAAGTATATCCGCGACATGCGGCGGCGGCGGCAATTGCGCGCGGCGGTTGTCAAAGCAGGGCGCGGTCTGTTACGGTAAGGCGGTCAATGGACATCCGGATACACGCAAAGGAGGTACACATGAAGATTGCAACCAGCGTTACCGAACTGATAGGCAATACGCCCCTGGTGCGTATCAATCGTCTTGCCAATGGCTGCGCAGGCGAGGTGCTTGCCAAGCTCGAGTTCCAGAATCCCGGAGCGAGCGTGAAAGACCGCATCGGATTGTCGATGATAGAGGCGGCGGAGAAAGCCGGACTTATCAAGAGTGACACGATCATACTCGAGCCGACCAGCGGCAACACCGGCATAGGCCTCGCCATGGTGTGTGCGGCGCGCGGCTACAAGTGCACGCTGGTGATGCCGGACACGATGAGCAAGGAACGGCGCATGGTGCTGCGCGCGTACGGCGCCGAACTGGTGCTGACACCGGGTCCCGAGCGGATACCGGGCGCGATCAAGAAGGCCCTGGAGATGGCGGCCGCCGACCCGCGCTATTTTATTCCGCAGCAATTCGAGAATCCCGCCAATGCCGAGGTGCATCGCAAGACGACCGCCGAGGAAATCTGGAACGATACCGATGGCAAGGCGGACATACTGGTGTCGGGTATCGGCACCGGCGGAACCATCACCGGCGTCGGCGAAATCATCAAGTCGCGCAAGCCCTCGTTCCAATGCATCGCGGTCGAACCCGATGCTTCGCCCGTGCTCTCCGGCGGGGCGGCGGGTTCGCATCCGATCCAGGGCATCGGCGCGGGGTTCGTGCCGAAGATCCTGAATACAAAAATTTATGACGAGATCGTGCGCGTGAAGAACGACGATGCCATGGACATCGCGCGCCGCATGGCGAAGGAAGAGGGACTGCTCGTGGGCATTTCTTCGGGGGCCGCCATGTGGGCGGCGATCGAGATTGCCAAACGCGCGGCCAGCAAAGGCAAGTTGATCGTGGTGATTATTCCATCGTTCGGCGAGCGTTATCTGAGCACGCCGCTCTTCGCCGGCTTGGCCGATTGAACATCCCGGCTAAAACAACACGCTAAACTCCCGGCGCGAAGGACGCAGGGGGCGCAGAGGGTCGCGGCGGAAAAGAAAACCCGCTACTTATCCGTCCTCAGCGCTCCTCAGTGTCCTCTGCGTTGAGCGTTGGTCTGGGATTTCTTAAAACCGGGACGCGCCTACTCGATCTTGATGTTGCGCGTCGTGATGATATCGCTGTAGCGCGCCCGCTGGCCTTTAAGATAGCGCGTAAATTCGTCCGGCCGGCGGAAATCAGCTTCGACGCCCACAATAAACAGTTTCTCGCGCACTTCGGGCGATTGCATCGCGGTTTCCGCCGCGGCGGCAAGCCGCGCGATGACCGCCTTGGGCGTGCCCGCCGTCACCATCACGCCGATCCACGCTGCGGCGTCGAAGCCGGGCACATTGGCCGCGGTCGCCAGCGGCTCTATGCCGGGGGCGAGCGCGCTGCTGCGGGCGAGGGTAATACCGTAAGTCTTCAGGCGTCCGGACTTGACGTGCGGCATGCCCGCGGCAATCGTTTCCACCGCGTAAGCGACGCGGCCGCTGATGACGTCGGTCAGCGCGGGCACGCTCCCCTTGTATGGAATGTGCGTCACCTGCACCCCGGCCAGGCCGTTGAACCATTCGGCGAAGAGGTGCGCGGTCGCGCCGGTGCCTGACGACGCAAAGCTGTACTTGTCCGGACTCGCCTTCAGGAGGGCGACGAATTCGCGCGCGTTGGCCGCCGGAAATTGCGGCGCCGTCACCAGCATGAACGGCGCCAGGCAGACATTGGCCACCGGCGCGAGATCGCGTTCGGCGTCATAGGGTGCTTTTTGCAGCAGTGGGTTGATGCTGACCGGGCCGCTCGACGCGGCGAGCAGGGTGTAGCCGTCGGGTGTCGCCTTGGCGACGACGTCGGTGCCTATCATGCCGCCGGCGCCCGGGCGATTGTCGACCACGATCTGCTGGCCGAGGATCTCCGATATTTTCTGCGCCATGATGCGCCCGGCAAGATCGGTCGCCTGTCCCGGCGGCCACGGCACGATCATGCGCAGCGGGCGGTTGGGGTAGTCCTGCTGCGCGCTGGCCGCACCGGCAACACAACCGAGCACCGCCGCGCCGGCGCAAGCGAGCATGGTTGCGATTAGCGTGAAACGCTTCATTAAATCTCCTCCCGCCTGCAGCGGACATTATGGTGTTTGTTTTCGTGCAACCGCCCGTAATTTGCGCCCGGCGGCCCGCGTTGTCAAAGTTATGCGCTTCGCTCAGGCGC
>JAYWDM010000208.1:0-5963 GCA_043779885.1 Betaproteobacteria bacterium
TTCGAGCGCATCGGCTTCACGGTCGAGGTATGCGAGAACCCGGTGGCGGATGGCGGGCCGCTGCTGGTTGCGGAGCGCATTGAGGACGCGAATCTGCCGACCGTGCTGTCCTATGGCCATGGCGACGTGATACGCGGTCTGGAGGGGCAATGGCGCGCGGGATTGTCGCCGTGGGAACTCAAGCAGGAAGGCGGCCGCTATTACGGGCGCGGTGCCGCGGACAACAAGGCGCAACACTCGATCAATATCGCCGCGCTGGCGAGCGTAATCGCCGAGCGCGGCAGACTCGGTTTCAATGCGAAGTTCCTGATCGAGACCGGCGAGGAGGTCGGTTCCCCGGGCCTGCAGGCGTTCTGCGCGCGCGAACGCACGCGGCTCAAGGCCGACGTGCTGATCGCCTCCGACGGCCCGCGTTTGTCGGCGCAGCGGCCGACGATTTATCTCGGCTCGCGCGGCGCCATCAACATGGACTTCAGCGTCGATCTGCGGGAAGGTGCGCATCATTCGGGTAACTGGGGCGGGCTGCTCGCCAATCCCGGCGTCATACTTGCGCATGCGCTGGCGAGCATCGTCACGCGGGAGGGCCGGGTCCGCGTGCCGGCCATCCTGCCGCCGGAAATTCCCGCTTCCGTGCGCAGGGCGCTGGCGGACTGCGCGGTGGAACCGGGCGCGGACGAGCCGGCAGTCGACGACTGGTGGGGCGAGCCCGGCTTCACGCGCGCGGAGAAAGTGTACGGCTGGCATACGTTCGAGATTCTCGCCTTCAGGACCGGCAATCCGGAAAATCCGGTCAATGCAATCCCCGGCCGCGCGACCGCGCACTGCCAGATCCGGTTCGTCGCCGGCAGCGATCCGCACAGCTTCGTGCCGGCATTGCGCCGCCATCTCGATGCGGAGGGTTTCGCCAGGGTGCAGGTCGCGCAGGCAAAAAAGGGTTTCTTTCATGCGACGCGGCTGGATCCCGATCATCCGTGGGTACGCTGGGCGGCGGAGTCCATCACCCGCACGACCGGAACGAAGCCGGCAATCCTGCCCAACATCGGCGGCTCGCTGCCCAACGAATGTTTCGCGGACACGCTTGGATTGCCGACGATCTGGGTGCCGCATTCTTACGCGGGATGTTCGCAGCATGCGCCCGACGAACACGTGCTGGCGCCGATACTGCGCGAAGGCCTGCAGATGATGACGGGACTTTACTGGGACCTCGCGGAGCAGGGGGTGCCCGCGTGATGCGTATTCACGCGGGATTTGTCGAATGATGGAAGTCCGGTCAA
Source organism: Betaproteobacteria bacterium (assembly GCA_043779885.1). Classification (GTDB taxonomy): domain Bacteria; phylum Pseudomonadota; class Gammaproteobacteria; order Burkholderiales; family SG8-41; genus PALSA-1004. Next base: position 1,275 of record JAYWDM010000208.1, read on the forward strand.
CTATGAGCGGTCAAATGGAGCGTTAAGCATGCATGCACGAAAAGTTTGGTTTCATCCCGCGTCGATAGTTGTTGCCGCGGCCTGCTTCACAGCGTTCGGCGCACAGGCGGCGGAATCAACCTTTCCACAGTCTTCCGAGTCGTCGCCGGCGCTGACGCCGGCGCAACCGCAAGCCGCGGCGCCCGGCGCGGGCAGTGAAAAATTCAGGCAGCTCAGGATGCGCTGCGAAACGGATGTCCCGTCCGGCAAGGCAAGCGGCGATATCTGCGATGAGGCCGCGGCGTTGCTCGTTGGCGAGGAACTCCCCGATGAGTTTCGTGAGATGAGGGAGGACCAGCGCGTCAAGATCGCCTTGCGGCTGCTCGAACGCGGGGTCGACAGCAGCAATCGCGCGCGAGGCCGCGCTTACGACTGGTACAACCGGGTGGGGTTCATGGGCTTAAGCGCATTCGCCGACCCGTACCGGGCGAAGGAATTGATGGAAATGATGGAAAAGAGCGGCTACCCGGGCGGCGTTTTGAGGAAGATCCGCGCGACAACCAGCATTCTTTCACTGACCACGTCGGAAGCAGAGAAGCGTGAAGGTTGCGCCACGGCGAAAAAACTGCTCAGCGGCGGCAAGCTCGATGCCGATAGCGCGCGCATCGCGACGGAAGTGGTCGCAACCGGCATCTGCACCGGTTACGAACCGCCTAAATGAGATCGCGTTTCAACCTTGACTTCGCGTCATCGTAATGGCGATGCAATCATCGAAACGCAGGCGACTTGCCTGCATTGAGGGCGGTGCCGGCGGGGTCGCCTGCGCCAGCCGCAATGTGAGCCGCGCACCGGGAATTCAATGCATCCATCCGCGGATATGCGCGCAGCGGCCAGCAGTCGGTAGCGGCATTTCGTCGCTGACGATAGCCGGTGCTCTCAGGCCGCAACTGCCATGAACCTCCCCGGCAAACTGCAGCCGGGTCTCAAAGGCGCGGTCGAGATCGTCGTCGGTGCGGAGCACACGGCGCCGCACGTCGGCAGCGGGCGCGTATACGTGCTCGCAACGCCGGTGATGGTGAACCTGATGGAGGCGGCGGCGCTGCGGGCCGTCGAAGGTTGGCTGCCGGCAGGGCAGCAGACGGTCGGCACGCATCTCGACATCACGCATGTTGCCGCGACCCCGGTCGGCATGCGCGTGAGAGCCTGTGCCGAATTGACCGGAGTGGACAAGCGAACGTTGACGTTCAGCGTTTATGCGGAGGACGAGAAGGAGCGCATCGGCGCAGGCATCCACGAGCGCATCATCATCGATCTCGAACGCTTCGATCAGCGCATGCAGGAGAAGCTAAAGCTGATCAGCCGCCGATAAACGCGAGATGACAATAAGGGTCAAAAGCCTAACAGCTGATCAGCCGCAGATACACGCAGATACACGCAGATAAACACAGATAAGAGCAAGACCAAAAAACCATGAACAGGCAGTTTAGGAGGCAATTCCTTGGATTGAAGTAGTCGCTATCTGCGTGTATCTGCGGCTCTATGGAATTGATTTCAAGCCAGGCAGGGTTGGCAACCTGTTGCCCACGCCGGTAATCGTTCGCAGTACGTTTTCGTCATTGCGAGGCCTGCAGGGCTGCGTTCGGACAACCGGCACATGCCGTTCACTGCGGTTAGAATCATCGCATGTATCGTCAAATGCTCCGCGCGCGCTTGTGCCGTGCAAGATTCGCATGGATGTTGATTGCGCTGTGCGCCGGGATGCTTGTTGGCAGCGGGCGTGCGGCGGCGGTCTCGCCGGCGCTTGATCCGGCCATCACAAGCTTTATCGACGAACTCGTCGCCAGCGACCGGTTCGACCGCCACCAGTTGCGCCGGTGGTTTGCCCAAACGCGCGTGCAGCAAGGCATATTGAAGGCGATCGCACGGCCGTCCACGGCGCAGCCGTGGCATGCGTTTCGCGCAAGTCACGTCACGGATTCGCGGATTCGCGGCGGGCTTGATTACTGGCAACGCAACGCCGCCATGCTGGCGCGCGCCAGCGCCGAGTACGGCGTAGCGGAAGAGCTCATTGTTGCGACGATAGGCCTCGAATCGTTTTACGGGCGACTGGCCGGTACGAGCAAGGTATTTTCCGCATTGGTCACGCTCGCGTTCCACTATCCGCCGCGCGCGGAGTTGTTCCGCGATGAACTGAAAGAGTTCCTCCTGCTCGCGCGCGAGATGCGGTTCGACCCGTTGCAATCGAAGGGGTCCTATGCCGGCGCGCTCGGCGTTCCGCAGTTTCTGCCGAGCAGCTATCGCCGCTACGCCGTTGATTTCAACGGCGATGGCCGGCGCGACCTGTGGAATCACGATGATGCAATCGGCAGCATAGCCAATTACTACAAAAGCTACGGCTGGCGGACCGGCGAGCCGGTGCTCGTTGCAATCGAACAACAGGTCGACGAACCGGCCGATGAATTCAAGCAGTTGCTCGAGCGCGGCATCAAGCCGCATACCACTGTCGCCGCCATCCGGCGGGCAGGTGCGTCTCCCGCCACCTTGGTGGCGGACGATCTGCCGGCGGCGGTATTTACCGCGGAGACCGACGCGGGCGCGCGCTACTGGATCGGTCTCAACAACTTCTACGTCATCACGCGCTACAACCGCAGCGTGAACTACGCGCTCGCCGTGCACGAGCTGGCGCAGGAACTGCGCCGCCTGCGCGCCGAAGGCCGTGTCGACTAGCAAACGGCGGCATCAGCGGCGAAACGCGACCAGATGATCGATTTCCAGGCGTATCCCGATTTTTTCGCCGATCGCGTGGTTGTGATGGCTGGGTACCAGCGACATGACGCGCCCGCCGGCCGGCAGCCGCAGTGTGTATAGAAACGCCGCGCCGCGAAATGCCTTGTGCAGCACCTCGGCCTGCAGCGCGCTCGCGTCGTCGTGCAGGATGTCGTCGGGCCGCAGCAGCACGTCGACCGGCGTGCCGCGCGGCCAGTCGGCCCGTAAATTGGCCTGAAACGTGCCCAGTTCGAGCTGCACCTGATTGTCGCTGACCACCGTGCCGGGCAGCATGGTGCCCTGCCCGATGAAGTCGGCAACCATGCGGCTCGCCGGTTCATGATAAAGGTTGTACGGCGCGTCCCACTGCTCGATTTTGCCCGCCGCCATGATGCCGACGACATCGGCGATATTGAACGCTTCGTGTTGATCGTGCGTGACGAGAATTGCCGTGGCATTCTGCTGTTTCAGGATATCGCGCACTTCGAGACTCAGGCGCTCGCGCAGTTCAACGTCCAGATTGGAAAACGGCTCATCGAGCAGCAGCAGTTCCGGTTGCGGTGCGAGCGCGCGCGCCAGCGCCACGCGCTGCTGCTGGCCGCCGGACAGTTCATGCGGGAAAGTGTCGCCGGCGTGCGCGAGGCCGACAGTCTCGAGCAGTTCGGCGACGCGCAGTTCGCGCTGCGCCTGCGGCAGGCCGTGCAGCCCGAATGCAACATTGGCGGCGACGCTGAGATGGGGGAACAGCGCATAGTCCTGAAACACCATGCCGATGCGGCGCAGTTCGGTCGGCACGCTGAAATTATTGCGGCTGACCAGCGTGCCGTTCAACCAGATTTCCCCGTCGGCAACCGGCTCGAAGCCGGCGATACAGCGCAGCACCGTGGTCTTGCCGCAACCGCTGGCGCCGAGCAGGCAGCCGATCTGGCCGCGCTGGAGCGCAAACGCGATGCCGTTTAACACGCGGGTGGCGCCGTAAAACTGCTGAATGCCGGCGACGGCGACCAGCGCGTCGCGCGGATCGTCTGGTGGAGGAACGGTTTGGTTCATGTGCGGCCATTATAGACGTTGCGCTGCGAGCGGTAATTTCCGCCGTCGCTTTTGCAGGCGGTGAACCGCTTTGCTACACTCGGCATTACCCACAGGGAGTGTTGAAATAGCATGGAAGAACCGAGTCGGGCGGCGATGTGTCCGTGATGTCGCTGAATGCTGCCGCGGCCTGGCGCGGCCTTCAACTGCGCCGAGTCGACGCGCTGACGGTCATGACCACCCTTATCGCAGCGCTGCTTGCGGTGCCGGTGTTGGTCGTATTGGCAAATGTATTCCTGCCGGGTCAGGGCACATGGTCGCATCTCGCGGCGACGGTGCTGCCCGAATACGTGGCGAATACCCTGTGGCTGCTCACCGGCGTCAGCGTGATGGTTGTGTTCGGCGGCGTATCGACGGCATGGCTGGTTACCACGTGCCGCTTTCCCGGGCAGCGCATGTTCGAATGGACGCTGATACTGCCGCTCGCGATGCCGGCTTATATCATGGCCTATGCTTACACCGATTTATTGCAATTCACGGGGCCCGTGCAATCCTGGCTGCGCGAATTGACCGGGTGGCAGGCGCGCGAATACTGGTTTCCCGAGATCCGTTCCATCGGCGGCGCCATTACGATGCTCGGGTTGGTGCTTTACCCGTACGTTTACCTGGTTGTGCGTGCCGCGTTTCTCGATCAGTCGGTCGGCATCATCGAAGTCGGGCGCACGCTGGGCTACGGGGCGTGGGGCAGTTTTTTCCGCATCGCGCTGCCGCTGGTGCGGCCGGCGATCGTCGCCGGCACGACGCTGGCGCTGATGGAAACGCTCGCCGATTTCGGAACGGTATCCTATTTCGCGGTGCCGACGTTCACGACCGGCATTTATCGCGCGTGGCTTTCGATGGGCGATCGGGTGGCGG
>JAYWDM010000209.1:0-5951 GCA_043779885.1 Betaproteobacteria bacterium
CGACGGTTTCGGACAAGGGCGCCGTAATGCCTTTAGTCGAATGCCGTGTTGATGAGAGTCTGCTTGCGGAGGCGGATCACCCCTTTGTGCTCCAGACCGAAAAGCCGAAGCCATGTGCGCAGAAGCTAGAGTTTCGCTATCAAGTGCAAGTGGAAGTCGTAGGTATGTTTTCTTTCGAAGTGGCTAGCGATTTGGCAAACAAGGGGAAATTTGCAGAAGCTCAGGTCGTGTATTCATCCATCTCCGCGACTGCTTACAAGGTGAAAAATAAGGACGCAGCATGGTTGGCGTCTGATCATGCAATCGCCACGACGGCCAAGACATTAGGCGATATGGATCTCGACGAACTTGTCTTGCGAGACCCAAGCCAGTCTTATCGGCTTGTATTTTCTCCGAAGGGGGTGGGTAAACTTAAGCAACTGCAAGAATATGGAGCTATTCCCGTAACCGGTACCCTAGACGCGCAAACGCAGACGCTACTTAGGAACATTAAGCCGGCCGAACTCGAAATATTAACTTACGTCAAAAAGCCAAATCGTTAAGTGTAAATGGCGTTATCGTTCATCAAGCCGGATTGATCTGGCGGTCCGGCACGATGGAGTTGGTGCCCAGGTATCGATACTGTTCATCGGCACTCGCCCGGCAGATTTCGCGCAGCCGCCACAGTGCGCTGCCAAGTACCGTTTCCCCGAACAGCCAGTCCTCCACGCGCTTGCTGGTGGTGAAGCCGGGCTGGGCCGTAATCGCTTCCGTGTAGTAGGACTTGAGGTCTTCGTATGCCAGCTTGAGCACGCGTGCTGCGGGCATGTCGTCGCGGGGACACGGGGCTGCCTGATCGTCCAGAAACGCAGCGAGGTATTTTCCGGCCGCGACTATGGACAGGCCGCTGGGGCCAACGGTCGTGCGCCGGCGGGTCGTGACGGCGAGATCGTACCAAGGCTGAAGTGAGGCGATCTCGTGCATCAACGCAATGCCGATTTCGCTGGTAGGCGCGGTCTTGTCCGGCGGCGCGGGCAGGTCGATGGAACAGAACATGCCGTTCATTGCATCTGCATCTTCCCCGGCGCCCGCGGCCGGCACATTTTCCGGATAGTCGACGAGTACCGGGCCCTGCCGGGCGTCGAGCAGCGCGAAGGCTGCGCGCAGGACGCGCTTCTGAAATTCCGGATCGTTCGGCACGCCCAGCGGGCGGCCCAGTTCGAATGGCACCCATAACGCGCGCGGTGGATGGGTGCGCTCGGAATGAATGCGGATCAGGCTGATCTGCGTGGTGGCAAGCCCGTCTTCTTCAAAGTAAATCGCCAGCCCGCCGACGGCGCGCGTGCATTTTGGTCATATCGGGACGAGCAGCACCGTGTCGACGCCATCGGCTTTCATCGCGCGGGCGATGGCGTGCGCGGAATGCTCAAGATCCGCCGGATGCGGCGCACCGGAAACGGTGAAGTGAAAATCCGCAACCGAGCCGATCACGCCCTGCGCAGCCAGTTCATGCAACCGTTGCAGCGGAAAACAGACATTCAGGTCCTGCTGGAATCCCGTGCGATCGAAGTTCACCGACGAGTGGCTCATGACCACGTCGGCCGGGTTGACGTTGCCGGGGATAACGCGAAAATTCGTTTCATTGCGCTGATAAACAGCGTCGCTGCGCAGATTCAGGGCGGCGGTGGACACGATGGCAACCCGCCGCCTATTCAGCGCCGGGCCCTGCACCCACGGGCGCCGGCCCTCCAGACCCGAGCAGTCAAGTTCCTGCATCATCTTGCGCTCGCTTAACGGTATGTCTTCAAGTCGCGCCATCGTTGTTTCCCTTCACACGGCATCTTTTCTCACGGGACTAGGCTGCCGCCGCCGCTTTCTTCCCTCCAACTTCCTGCCTGATCGCGTGCAGCGCCTTGTCGAGGTCTTCTTCGTTGTTGAAGAACGACATCGACACGCGCAGCGCATCGTCCTTCACGTTGACGATGACGCCGTGCTTCTCGCGCAGACGATCCATGACTTCGCCGGCATTAGGCACCTGCACGTTGACGATCTGCGCGCGCTCCTCCCACGCGTCCGGCGTGAGGGTCTTCAGTCCCGCAGCCTTTACCAGTTTCAGGAATGTGGACGACAGCTCGCGCACGCGCTGCTCGATATGCGCGAGCCCGATCGACTGCAGGAATTCGGCGCCGCGCCGCAGCACGCGCACACCGAGGAAGTTGGGATTGCCGCCTTCGAAGCGGTGCGCGATGCGGACGTAATCGAACTGGCTGTTGAGATGCGCGCGCGCCGTGACCGAGCCCTCGGCAACCGGGGTTTTGATGAACGGCGTCTTCATCTCGTTCACGAGTTCCTCGCGGCAGTACAGGAGCCCCGACCCGGTCAGTCCGAAAAGACCCTTGTGCCCGCCGATCGAAATCAGGTCGGCGCCCAGTTCGGACAATGGCGCGGCGAGGATGCCTGCAGCCTGCACGCCGTCGACCACCAACCGGATGTTGCGCTCGCGGCAGACTTTGCCCAGCGCGGGCAGGTCGACGCGGTAGCCATTGCCGTAGGTTACGTAAGCACACGCCACGACGCGCGTGCGGGCATCCATTTTCTCGACGAAAGCCTCGAGCGGGAGGCGGCCATTGCGGTTCGCGGCATAACGGATCTCGACGCCCGTGGCTTCCCAATGCTTCCAGACCCAGATGTTGGCCAGGTGCTCCATGTCGGTCAGCACGACGTTGTCGCCGGGTTTCAGATCGAAACCGTGGGCGGCGATGTTGAGCCCTTCGGTCGTATTCTTGGTGAACGCCAGTTCGGACGGCTTGGCGCCCAGGAGTTGCGCCATCACCACGCGCGTCTCGGCGACGTTGGTCGCGGACCATGCGTCGGCGCCGGCGTTCTCGTATGCGTCGCGGGTGTATTCCTGCAGCGCCCGTTCCTGGCAGAGCGGTGGAATGGTTTTGCGCGCCACGTCGAGGTAAGTCCATTTGGCGAGCGTCGGAAACTCGCTGCGCAATGCCGCCCAGTCGGGTTGCGTTTTCATCGTTGTTTTCATTCCGGTACACCTTTCGTTCAGTATTGGTGCAAATTGTAGCCGCTGCCGGACGGCAGCGACAGGCGGCGCATCATTCGGATTTTATCCGCGCCTGCCTGATGACCTGCGACCAGCGCGCGAGTTCGCGTTTGATATGCAGAGCGAACTCCCCAGGTGAGCCGCCGGCCGCGTCCGCGCCTTCGCCGGCCATGCGCTCGCGCACGTCGGGTTGCCGGATGATGGCGGCGATTTCACGGTTGAGCCGTTCGACGATAGTCTGCGGCGTGCCGGCCGGCGCGAGCACGCCATACCACGAGGCTGTCTCAAAGCCGGGCACGCCGGATTCAGCCACCGTCGGTACTTCGGGTATCGCGGGCGAGCGACTTGCGCCGGTCATCGCCAGCGGTCTTAATCTTCCCGCGCGCACCTGCGGCAGGATGGCGACCGTGCTCGAGAACATCAACTGTACCTGTCCGCTCAGCAGATCCACCAGCGCCGGCGACAGGCCCTTGTACGGCACGTGCACCATGTCGGTCCCGGTCATCATTTTGAACAGCTCGGCCGCCAGATGCGAGGAGCCGCCCGAGCCGTTGGACGCGAAGTTGAGTTTGCCGGGTTGCGCTTTGGCGATCTGGACCAGTTCCCTGACGGTCTTCGCCGCGACCGACGGGTGCACGACCATGATGAGCGGCGCGGATGCGATGAGTATGACCGGCGCGAAATCGCGCACCGGATCGTAACCGGGCTGCGCATGCAGATTCGGATTGATGCCATGGCTGGCAACGCCGCCGAGAAACAGCGTGTAGCCGTCCGCTGCGGAGTGCGCGGCCAGTTCCGCGCCGATCATGCCGCCGGCGCCGGCGCGATTGTCGACGACCACCTGCTGGCCAAGCACGGCTGTGAGTTTGTTGCCGATCGCGCGCGCCATCGTATCGTTCCCGCCACCTGCTGGAAACGGCACGATCAAACGTATAGGGCGATTTGGGTATTGAAGCGGTGCGACGGAGGCCTGCGCGATTAACACGGCGGCCGCGGCCGACTCGCGGTCGTTCGCATCCCGCAAGCGGGAGCCCTGCTCGCTGCTCGCGTCCAGCCCGCCTGGCGGAAACGGCACAATGAACCGGATCGGGCGATTTGGATATTGCGCGAATGCAGTCGGTGACTGCGCGGCCGCTACGCCTGTGGAACACAGCGCCGCGACCGCCAACAGCCCGCGCAAGGTCATGCGGTCAAAGTACCCCGGACATCCCGCCGTCGAGATGCACGCTCGTGCCGGTGACGTAACTCGCCGGGGCGGAGCACAGAAATACGATCACATTGGCCGCTTCCGCGGCTTCGCCCACGCGTCCGAGCGGCACGAGCTTCGCTTCCTTCGCATAGTACTCGTCCGCGCTGATGCCGGCTTTGGTGTAGCGCCGCTCGTGCTGGCCGGATTTGATCTTGCCGATGCAGACCGTGTTGACGAGGATATTGTCGGCGGCGTATTCCTTGGACAACGCCTTGGTGAGCGCAAGTCCGGCGGCGCGCGAGATCGACGTCGGCATCGACCCGGCGCCGGGTTGCTTGGCGCTCGAAATCGTGATGTTGATGACGCGGCCGCCGCCCTGTTTCTTCATGTGCGGCACGGCAAGCCGCGTGCAGCGGATCGCGCCGAACAGTTTGAGCTCAATATCGGCATGCCAGGTGTCGTCCTTGATGTCGAGGAATGCGCCGCGCGCCGACGTGCCCGCATTGTTGACCAGAATATCGAGTGCGCCGAAGCGCTTGACGACGGCGTCGATGAAGCGTTCGATATCTTCCATCTTGCTCATGTCGGCCGCCATGCCGAAGGCGTCGCCGCCGGCGCGCTTGATCTCTTCGACAGTCGTGGCCACCACGTCCGCGCGACGCGAGCAGATCGCGACTTTCGCCCCTTCGTGCGCAAACTCCAGCGCGGTTGCTTTGCCGATGCCTTCAGTGCCGCCGGTGACGACGGCCACTTTGCCTTGCAGTCCGAGTTCCATTTTGTCTCCCTTGAAAAATCGTTATTTGTCGCGCCAACAGCGGCGCACTGCGCCGTTAACGCGCGGCACTCCGGATGCATGCGGCCATTGTTTTCGTGGTGTTTCCGGGTTGGCGGTTGGCCAGCAGCGGATTTTCGCACGAGTTGGACGATGTCGCGAGCAAACAGGCTTGTCAATATCGCAGAATAGGTTGAGGAACGACACGCATCGCCAGCCGCGCCGTTTGACCGATGGGTATCGCCGCGCTCTACCCATCCTGAAATGGGCAGGATTCATGCATGAGTTTCCCGATGCATGAGTTTCCCGATTGCCGAAGCGTCGATTCGAGCATACTATTCTTCTCTGCGCAGGCATTGGCGCTTCGATTTCGGCACAGGAGGGTTTATCCATGCTGTCTCCCGTCACATTGTTGCGTAATCGCCGCGTATGCCTGAGCGACGGCCGGCCGTGGCTTGCCATCGCCAGCGGGCTCCTGCTGGCGGCGTGTCTGCTCGCTGCCAGCCTGCTTGTCCGCGCCGCCGACGCACCGCGCGCAGCCCCGCGCGAACCGCTGACGGTCGATGCGTTTTCGGTCGTCAAGGTGAACGTGAAAGCCGTCGCCGACGCGCGCAGCCGCGCCACGCTCGGCGCCGAGCGTCAAGGCACCGGCATCGTCATCGATTCGAGCGGATTGATCCTTACCATCGGCTACCTGGTGCAGGAGGCCGAGTCGGTTTCGATCGCCGCGACCGACGGGCGTGCGGTGCCCGCCAGTGTCATCGCGTATGATTTTTCCACCGGTTTCGGGTTGCTGCGCGCGGTCAAGGCGCCGTCGGTAAAGCCGATCTCGTTTGGCGATTCGGCGACGGTCGCCGAGCGTGAGCCGGTGCTGATAGTCGGCTTCGATGGCGTGGCGCCGGCGTTCGTGGTGTCGCGCCGGCCGTTTGCGGGCTATTGGGAATATCTGCTCG
>JAYWDM010000210.1:0-5951 GCA_043779885.1 Betaproteobacteria bacterium
GTGTATGTGGTGCAAGGCGCTGCGGGCATGCGTGCAGTACACGCCGGCGACCTGTCGCCCGCCGCCGTGCGGTCAGAAAACCTGGCGTTGACGATTGCCCTGGATCACGCGCGGCAGCGGGGAATCGACGCAACGTCGGCGCGTTTTTCAGAGCTGGCAAACCACGACCAGTGGACGGTGCCGAACGCTCTGGATCCGCATCGCCCGTTGTATCGCATAACGCTCAACGATGAGCGCGGAACCGAACTCTATGTTTCGTCGGCTACCGGCGAAGTCGTGCGCGACACCACGCGCCGTGAACGCGGGTGGAATTACGCCGGCAGCGTGGCGCACTGGATTTATCCCACCGTGCTGCGCCGCAATTGGCGCGCCTGGGATGCGCTGGTGTGGACGCTGTCGCTCTGCGCGCTGATCACAGCAATCGCCGGCGCACTGCTCGGGGTGTCGCGCCTTAATGCGGCGCGCGGGCGCCTCGTATCGCCGTATCGTGGCTGGCACGCATGGCACCACTGGCTCGGATTGGTTTGCCTGACCTTCGTGCTCACCTGGATATTCAGCGGCTGGCTGTCAATGGACCACGGCCGGCTCTTCTCCACCGGCAAACCCGCGGCAACGGAAGCGGCAAATTTCGCGAGCGACACGGCCTGGGAGAAATTGTCCGCGCGCGAAATTTCACCGCTGTCCGCGCACGTTCGGGAAATCGAGTGGTTCGCCTTCGATGGACGGACCTTTCGGCGCGAGCGCCGCGGCCTCACGGTGCAGCATTTGTCTCACGCCGATGACACTGCGGCTGCCGAAATACCCGGGCGTGCATACTTGCGGGCCGACGAAGCAACCGCGGCCGCCGGGCGTCTCGCGGCGGATTGCCTTCCTGCCGTCGCGGTACATGTCAACGACGACTATCCGGTGGTTTCGGTGATGCCGGATGCGCCCGTGTACCGGTCCGTCTGCGGCGACGTGTGGTTTCATTTTGATGGCGCCAGCGGTGCAATGCTCGAAAAACTCGATACGTCCCGCCGCGCCTATCGCTGGGCCTATGCCGCACTGCATACACTGGATTTCCCGTTCCTGACCGCGCGCCCCCTGCTGCGCACCACGCTGATCGTAACGCTGTGCGGATTGGGCCTGGCGTTCAGCGTGACCGCCATGGTCATCGCCTGGCGCCGGCTGCGGGGTCCTGCGCAGGCCCGGTAAGCCGCGCCCGGCACGCGCGGCCGCACGGGAAAACAGTTCCCGTTGCGGACGCTCCCTGCGGCGCGTTCATCACGCCACGTGCAAGCTGTCTACTCTTTTACCGGCACGCTGATCGGCGCGCCTTTGTCGTGGATGATGAATATCATCGCCCTGGCGGTCACGGTTGCGCTCGGGTTGCGCGAGACGACGTGGATGTCCGAAGGCGATTCGTAGTACGTGCTGCCGGGATTGAGGACGACGAGCTCGCCGCCTTTGACCTGCGCGTTCAGTTGGCCTTCGAGCACCTGCAGAAACACGTGCCCGTTGTGACGATGGGGCGAATTATTGGTTCCCGGCGGATACTCGACGATGATCACCACCGCTTCCTTGCCGGGGAAATCGGGCAGGTCCTTTGCCATCAGCAACTTGCGGCTCGATTGCGGCGCGGCGCCGCCGGTCTGCGCCGCCGCCACCACCGGAACAAGCAGAACAAGTGCGGCGGCCGCAACGACGAAGTTACGCATCGACTTTGAATTTTTCATATATTCTCCCTTGGTGAACACGTTGGTATTGTGGTTATGCCGGGACTGCGCCCCTGCCATACGATAATCCAGAGGAACCTCCGCGTAAACTGGCCAAGGCGCGCCGTGGTGCGGGGCAGGGTGCAAGCCGCTGCTGTTTATTGCAGGATAATGAACTACAACACGCCGCCGATTTCTGGTTGCGAGTAACAGGAGAATGCAATGTTCGTCTGCAAGGCGCTTTCGTGGCTGCTGGTTGCACTGGGTTCCCTGGCCGTGGTTTCCCTCGCGCGCGGCGCCGACGATTTCCCGAACAAGCCGGTCCGCATCGTCGTTGCGTATGCGCCCGGCGGCGGCAACGATCTATTTGCCCGCGTGCTGGCGAAACGCCTGACCGAAACACTCGGCAAAACGGTGCTGGTCGACAACCGGCCCGGCGCGAACGGCATCATCGGCACGCGGCTGGTCGCCGCGGCGACGCCCGACGGTTACACCGTCATACTTGCGGATATGGCGCATGCGACCAATCCGTTCGTCTACGCCAGCGCGCAATACGAACCGATCCGGGACTTTGCGCCGATCACGATGCTCGGCAGCGCGCCCATCATCCTGATCGTGCATCCCGCGGCCCCGTTGCAGTCCGTTGGCGAATTCATCGCGTTTGCCAAAAACCAACCCGGGAAAATTACCATGGGCTCCGGCGGAACGGGTTCAACGAGCCACATCGCGGGCGAATTCTTTCAGATGCGCACGGGCGTCAAGCTCAACCACGTCCCGTATAAGGGTACGGGCCCCGCGCTCGCCGACGCCGTCGCCGGACAGATTCAATGCATATTCTCGCCGGTCGCCGCCGCGATTCCCCTCGTTACCGCGGGCCGCTTGCGCGCGCTCGCGATTTCGTCGGCAAAACGGGCCTCCGTCGTGCCGGACGTACCGACATTCGAGGAAGCGGGAGTCGCCGACTTCCGGGTCGGCGGCTGGTACGGAATCCTGGCGCCTGCCGGCACGCCCAGGCCGGTGGTGGCGCGGCTCAACCAGGAGTTTGTCGCCGCGGTGCAGTCGCCCGAAGTCAGGAGCCGGTTCGACGACGCGCTCGTGACCCCGGGCACGGGCACGCCCGAACAGTTCACCGCCTTTCTGAAATCCGAAGCCGCGCGCTGGTCGCAGCTCATCAAGACGGTCGGCATCAGCGTCGATTGAGAACGTGCACGCTCAGCTTTTCGCGACGTCGTAGGGCACGAAAGCATCGTACTGAAGATCGATCCATTCGGCCGTAAAGTCGGGCTCGCGTTTTTCCAGAAATGCACGCGGGCCCTCGCGCGCGTCCTTGTGAAACATCAGCTCGACGTTGCACAGGATCTGGTGTTCGATGCCTTTCACCGGATCGCAGGCAAGCCCCTGATTGCGGGCGTTCTTGATGGCGCCTATCGCGGCCGTCGGGCCCTTGGCCATGCGCGCCGCGAATTCATAGGTCTTCGCTTCCAGTTCCGCTTCGGCATGCACTCTGGTCACCAGATGGAGGCGCAGGGCCTCGTCGATTTCGATAAAGTCGCCGAGTAACAGCAGCTCCGTCGCCTTGCCGAGGCCGACGAAGCGCGGCAGCAGGTACGCGCACCCTCCGCCCATGCCGCGCTTGACGTAAATCGATGCCAGCCGCGCGCCCTGCGAGACGAAGCGAAAATCGCACGCCAGCGCGATGTCGAACCCGGCGCCCACGGCGTAACCCTGCACCATCGCGATGACCGGCTTGCGCAACGTCATGATCTCGACCACGAGCCGCGGATAGCCGGTTTTCATGCGCGTGTGCAGGTCGGGCTGGCCGTACTTGAAACGCTCCTCCGGGTGCAGGTCATCCCCCGCGCAGAAATTGCCGCCTGCGCCCCTGAGGACGATGGCGCGCACGCCATGGTCCTGGCGCGCGCGCTCCAGCGCGTCGCACAACCCGATGATCATGGTCGGAATCAGCGCGTTATACTTCTTCGGCCGGTCCATCGTAATGGTCGCAATCTTTTTCTTAACCTCGTACTGAATCAGGCCTTCGGTCATGTCTCATCTCCCTGGATTTGCTGCGTTGACTTGCGGGCACGGCGGCGTTCGTCCGCAATCCATTGTACGGCTGTCTGCTTGCCGGCGACGCGACGCAGGCGCCGTGGTCCCCTGTCCGCCAATGCGGTCTGCCCGCATGCCGTACGTGCGAAAACGCACAATTTTGGTGGCAATACTTCACTTCAGACCTATCTATTTCCGCATAACCGCAATAGCGCACGCCACGTAAAGTGATCTCCACTGCGCCGAAGATGAAATACACCACCGCAACACGGGCGCTTAACGGGACGGAGGGCAAAATGGCGGAATTCCTGGTTACCTGCAGTCTGGCGATGTTTCTGGTCGCGTTGCTGTTTGGCGCTTGCCGCATTTTCGTGTCGCGCGGAACCCGCCGCCCCGACATCCATGAGCGCCATCGGGAATTCAGACTGATGCCGCGAAGCGTACCGCAGGTTCCGTCGGCGCTGGACGTGCCCTATTACCTGTAGACGCTACGGTGCCGTCCAGTCGGCAGCTTTGAATATTCCATCGCATTAGCGGGTCGCCAGCCGGCGGCGAATGCGCAGCACAGGCACAGCACATCCTGCGAAGATGCAGGCGAGCAGGATGAACGCGGCTCGCCGCAGACGGTTCCCGGCCCGCGTTACGGACCGTTCATATTGCCCGCATCGATCGGCCGCGGTTCCGGTTTGACCACGTGCCACACTTTATTGACCCCCTCGCCGGTCATGTCGCCCGGTTTGCGGTCTTTCGACCACAGGTACAACGGTTTGCCCAGCCATGCCCACTGCTTCGAGCCGTCGTCACGCGTAACGGGCGTCCAGTCGCCGCCTTCCTGGTCCGTAGCGCCCGCCGCGAACGGCGGCCAGTTCGTGGCACACTGGCCGTTGCAGGCGCTCTTGCCCGAAAAAATCGCGTCCTTGTCGAACGTGTATAACGTCATGCCTGCGCTGTTGGTCATGATGCCATCGGTATATTTCACCGGCGCGTAGGGCAGCCCGGCGCAGCCCGCAATCAGCAGTATTGCGGCTGCACCGGCAATCACCTCTTTCAGTTTACTCATCATGCGCTCCTGGTCGGCGCTCGCGGCAAGCGCAATGGGGTCCGCACAGCGTGCAATAACCCCGGGCATCATGGATTTTCGGTCCATGCGAAACGCCGCGACAGTCAGTTACCGGTCCATATTCCCGGTCAGCGGCCGCGGTTCAGGCTTGACCACGTGCCACACTTTATTGATCCCCTCGCCGGTCATGTCGCCCGGTTTCTGGTCTTTCGACCACGAGTACAACGGTCTGCCCAGCCATGCCCACTGCTTCGAGCCGTCGTCGCGCGTAATAACCGTCCAGTCGCCCCCCGCCTGCTCCGCGGACCCGGCCGTGAACGGCGGCCAGTTCGTGGCGCACTGGCCGTTGCAGACGCTCTTGCCCGAAAAAATCGCGTCCTTGTCGAATACGTATAACGTCATGCCGGCGCTGTTGGTCATGATGCCATCCGTATATTTCACCGCCGGCATGCTGCCGCACCCCGCCAGCACCAGCGCAAGCGTAGCGGCCACCACGAGTTTGAAATTTGCCATGATCCTCTCCTTGTCGACACGTGAAGTGAAATTCCTGCACCGCTGCTAACACCTGTCAGCACTGATTATTCCCGTTCCGGCGGCCCCGCGCCTGCAATCCCGTATCCTGTCCGTGATTCATTGCAGCCTGAACTTCTGCACGCGCCGCCCGAAGCCCGCTTCCGCGGTGTAAATGTTGCCATTCGAGTCGATGGCCATATTGTGCAGCGAGCGGAATTCTCCGGCCATGCGGCCGGGCCGGCCGATGCTGCCGAGCTTTCTGCCGTCGTCGCGCGACAGGATATTGATTTCGGAATTCGAACCGTCGGCGGCAAACATATACCGCTCCCCCGCGTCGCGCGAAGTGACCATATCGGCGATGGGGCCGCTCAAAGTCTGCGGATCGATGAAAAACTCGCGCAGGAACGTGCCGTCGCCGCGGAACACCTGGATGCGGTTGTTCGGACGGTCGCAGACGTATATGAGGCCGTCGCGCGTGCGGCGCACGCAGTGCGGATTGCCGAACTGTTTCGACGGCGCGGCGCCGGGTTTGTATGGCGGCACCTTTTCGTCGCTCGGTACCGCGCCGTACGCGCCCCAGTGCCGCTTGTAAGCGCCGCTGGTCGCATCGAACACGATCACCCGCCGGTTGCCGT
>JAYWDM010000211.1:0-5950 GCA_043779885.1 Betaproteobacteria bacterium
CGATAAAGTGGCAGCGGCAGAGGTAGTGGCCTGCAGAACAACGCGTGGAATCGGACTACCTACAGCATCCGGATATAGTCGCTCCCACTATCGACAACAGCCAAGCAATTACATTGAACATCTGCTCACGTTTAAAGCCATGTCGAAACTATGCGCAGCTTGATATCCATGCATAAGGCGCGCAAGCCGAAGGCTATGTGTTACCAAACTGACGCACGAACCGAAAATGCGCATATTAACTGCAAAAGATTGGGCTTCGCCGCAATCGAATGTAGCGCGCTTGTCGATGGCAGCACCCCCAATAGCGCCTTGTTCCGAAAAGCCGTCTTTGGCTTTGCAAACGGCAACAGACCGCAACGGGTCGCGACTTGACCTTCATTTTCCCCGCCAGTTACCGCTCGCGGTCGTCGAATCAGACACCCGCCGTCAGATCAGGTTGCGACTCCTTCATTTGATGCGTGACGGCGCAAGCCGGGCGTTCGCCGGCCCGGGAGGAAAATTGAACTATCCGCCGGAACCCCGGTCAATTCCAAACTTGCCATGCCTGACTGTGGTCGCTTAGAATAGCTGCGTGCAAAATCTCCTGAAAAAACTCGCCTTGTTGATGCTGATAGCCGGTCTGCCGCTGCAAAACCTGCACGCGGTCGCGATGCCTATGTGCAATCAGTACCAGGAGAGCATGGCGGCTCACGTGCATTCCGCGCAGGACGGTGCGCAGTCTGGTGAAATGGCCGGACACGATCACGCCGACCATCAGTCCACGGCTATCGACACTGACAAGGCCTGCGACGGTTGCAGCCTGTGCCAGGTATGCTCGGCGCCGGCGGTTGCTTCAGTGGCAATCGATGTATTGCTCGACTTTGCTCAAACACTTCCTCCGGCTTTGATCAGCCATCTCTCGCTGTTCGTTCCCGAACAGTTGCAACGCCCCCCTCTGCAGTTCGTAGCCTAGCGGCTTCCGCTCGTGCTGCGCGCGCACACCGCGCGCCGGTACGGCGTCTCCGCCGTTCCTGATTCGTCGCCTGCTTTCATGCGCCCTCGCGCGCGTGATGGCATGCGTGGCGCAACTCCGGTTACGAGGACTGTCATGAAACGATTGCAAATAGTTGGTTTGTGTCTCGCCGCAATGGCGCTGCCTGCGCCCGGCTTCGCGCAGCAGAAGGCGCGTCCCGATCCCGCCGACCCCAAAATCAGCGTGCCGACGGTTATCTACGTTTCGCCGTTGCAGCAATACCGGCCGCTCGGTGACGAGCAGGTCACCCCGTGGCAAGCGTCCAACGAGCTCGTCGAAAAAATCGGCGGCTGGCGCGTATACGCGAAAGAAGCGCAGGAACCGGAGCCCGCGGCGAGTCAGCCGGGCCGGCCAACCCTGCAGCCCGCGCTGCCGGCCAAACCACCGGCAGCAGGCGGTCATGCCGGCCACAAGATGAACTGAGGGAGCGACGATGATTACGAGATGTTGTGCTCTGCCGAGATTGCGGCTTGCGCTGGTGGTCGTGGCCGCGATCGCGCTGGGCGGTTGCGCCAGCTTCTCCACGGACGGTGGTTTCAATTCCGTCGAGCAAACTGCCAGGGGGCGCGTCGGTAAAGACGTCAAATGGGCGAAGACCGATGCCGACCGCGACATGATCGACGCCCGCGTCGGCGAACTGCTGTCCAAACCGCTGGCGGTCGACGATGCGGTGCAGGTCGCATTGCTGAACAACAAGGGCTTGCAGGCGGGCTACTACGATCTGGGAATCTCTGAAGCGGATCTCGTCCAAGCGGGGCGCTTGCGCAATCCACATTTCTCGATGCTGCGCGCACACCGTGGCGATGACTACAAGATCGAGCAGGCGCTGACATTCAACATCTTCTCGTTGGTGACGATGCCGCTGGCGCTGGAGATGGAGAAACGCCGCTTCGCTCAGATGCAGCAACAGGTCGCGATGGATGTGTTGCGGCTCGCGGCCGAAACGCGCAAAGCTTATTTCACGGCCGTCGCTGCCGATGAGACCGTGCGCTACATGCGGCAGGTCAAGTCAGCCGCGGATGCCGGCGCGGAACTTGCGCGCCGCATGGCGCAGGCGGGCAACTGGAGCAAGCTCAACCAGGCGCGCGAACAGGGGTTCTACGCCGACGCCGCGCTCAACGTCGCGCGTGCAGAGCGGGGGCAGACCGTTGCCCGCGAGCAATTCACGCGCTTGCTCGGGCTGTGGGGTGCGCAGATTGAGTTCAAGCTGCCCGAGCGGCTGCCGGATTTGCCCAAGACCGTTGACGATCTGCCCAATGTCGAGCAATTGGCGATGGAGCAACGCTTGGATTTACAGGCGATGCGTCTGGAAACCGAGGCGCTGGCCAAACACCTGGGGCTGACCAAGGCCACGCGTTTCATCAACGTGCTGGAGTTCGGCCCGGCCCGTGTCTTGGAGGGGCAGCGCTCCGACCCCTACAAGAATGGCTATGAGATCAGCCTTGAACTGCCCATTTTCGACTGGGGCGGCGCGAAAGTGGCCAAGGCCGAGGCGATCTATATGCAAGCGGTCAATCGCGTCGCGGAGTCGGCGATCAACGCGCGCTCGGAAGTCCGCGAGACCTACAAGGGCTACCGCACGAGCTACGACATCGCCCGCCATTACCGAGACGAAATCGTGCCGATCCGCAAGCGCATCGCCGAAGAAAACCAGCTGCGCTACAACGGCATGCTGATCGGCGTGTTCGATCTGCTCGCCGATGCCCGCGTGCAGATCGCCAGCGTCAACGGCTACATCGAGGCGTTGCGCGATTTCTGGCTCGCCCAGAGCGATTTGCAGATGGCGTTGATCGGCAAGCCGGCGATGAGCGCGGCGCCGAAGGCCGTCATGGCCGTGCAACCGGGCGGCGCCGGCCACTGATCAAAAGGGAT
The DNA here is from genome assembly GCA_043779885.1 of Betaproteobacteria bacterium. Lineage (GTDB taxonomy): Bacteria > Pseudomonadota > Gammaproteobacteria > Burkholderiales > SG8-41 > PALSA-1004. Next base: position 2,885 of record JAYWDM010000211.1, read on the forward strand.
ATCGAACATGACCACTCGACGTGTTTTTTTCAAAGGCGCGGGCGCCGCACTGGTCGCTGCCGCGGTGAGCAAAGTCGCAATGGCGGCCCTGCCCGAGCCGGTGACGATGGACAAGCCGGGCACGCAACCGCCGCTCGCGCCTGCCAACGGGCGTCCGTACAATCCCGTGGCAACGCTCAACGGCTGGACCCTGCCGTGGCGCATGAACGGCGGCGTCAAGGAGTTTCATCTCGTCGCGGAGCCGGTGATACGCGAAATCGCGCCCGGCATGAAAGCGCACCTGTGGGGCTACAACGGGCAGTCGCCGGGCCCGACGATAGAGGTGGTCGAGGGTGACCGCGTGCGTCTGTTCGTCACGAACAAGCTGCCCGAGCACACGACGATACATTGGCACGGCCAGCGCCTGCCCAACGGCATGGATGGTGTCGGCGGCCTCAATCAACCGCAAATCAAGCCGGGCAAAACGTTTGTGTACGAGTTCATCGCACGGCGTCCCGGCACTTTCATGTACCACCCGCATGCGGACGAGATGACGCAGATGGCGATGGGCATGATGGGCTTCTGGGTCACGCATCCGAAGGGCAAGCATCCGCTGATCGACGAAGTGAACCGCGACTTCTGTTTTCTGCTGAATGCGTACGACATCGACCCGGGAAGTTTTACGCCCAAAACCAGCACCATGATGGACTTCAATCTGTGGACCTTCAACAGCCGCGCCTTTCCCGGCATCGACTCGCTCAACGTCCGGCACAACGACAAAGTACGTATTCGCATCGGCAACCTCACGATGACCAATCATCCGATACACCTGCACGGGCACGAGTTCCTCGTCACCGGCACCGATGGCGGCCCGACGGCCAAAAGCACGCGCTGGCCGGAAGTCACCACCGATGTGGCCGTGGGCCAGATGCGGCAAATCGAGTTTCTCGCCGACGAGGAAGGCGATTGGGCGTTCCACTGTCACAAAAGCCACCACACCATGAATGCGATGGGCCACGACGTGCCCAACATGATCGGGGTCGAGCACCGTGGCGTCGCCAGGCAGATCACTTCGCTGATTCCCGATTACATGGTGATGGGCGAGCGCGGCGGCGCCGATATGAGCGAGATGGAAATGCCGCTGCCGGACAACACGCTGCCGATGATGACCGGGCAGGGTCCGTTTGGCGGCGTCGAGATGGGCGGCATGTTCACGGTGGTCAAGGTCAGGCGCGACCAGCCGCATGGCGACTACAAAGACCCGGGCTGGTACAAGCAGCCGCCGGGCACGCAAGCCTACGAATGGACCGGGCCGCTCACCGCACCGGCACGCTTCAGGTCGGAAGGCGGGAACTCGATGCCCATGACCGGCAAACCGGTGAATATGGAAATGAATGTGCGCAAACCCAGCGGCCACTCAGGGCACTGAGTCATTCGGTCTACCAAGGAGAATTTTATGCAATGCATGCGAACAACAATGATTGCCGGAATGGTACTTGCGTTATCCATCAATGGCGCTTTTGCGCACGCTGATGACGATAAGGCCGGGAAGCCCGCACGACATGGCGATGGCCACGCGTCGTCATTGGGTAAACCGGGGGATCCGACGAAGGTAACCCGCACGATCGAAGTCGGGATGAACGACGCGATGCGGTTCTCGCCCGCCAACATCGCGGTGAAACGCGGGGAAACCATCCGCTTCGTCGTTAAAAACGACGGCAAGATCAAGCACGAGATGGTCCTGGGGACGGTCAAAGAGCTAAAGGCGCATGCAGCGTTGATGCGCAAGTTTCCGGAAATGGAACACGCCGACGCCAATCAAGTCGCGGTCGATCCTGGAAAAACCGGCGAGATGATCTGGCAATTCACGCGCGCCGGAAAAGTCGACTTTGCCTGCCTGCAGGCGGGCCACTATGAAGCAGGCATGGCCGGCAAAGTCACGGTGGCCGCAACGACAGGCAAACAGCCTGCCGCCGCCGCGAAATAAATACCTCACCTTTCATTGCTAACCGTTAAGGAGCATCACCATGACAATTCGAAGTCTTGTTCTTGCAGTCACGTTGGTCCTGCCTTTATCACACGTCGCGTATGCTGATGACGCTCACCATAAGATTGCCGATGCCAAGGCGGCCGTGGGCGCGGAGGTTTCACACGGCGAAATCAGAAAAGTCGACAAGGGCGCCGGCAAGGTAACCATCAAACATGGCCCGCTCAAGAACCTCGATATGCCGGCAATGACCATGGTTTTTCAGGTCAAGGATCCGGCCATGCTCGATCAGGTGAAGGCGGGCGACAAGATCAACTTCGTCGCCGACAAGGTCGATGGTGCGTATACGGTAATGCAATTTGAACGCGTCAAATAGTCGGTTTGCCGCGCTAACCGTTTGTTGGATCTCGCCACGGCAGTGATGACCCCGGCCTGCGCCACGGGAGCGCGGACGGATCTGCGCAAGGTTTTGAGTGCAGGCAGCCGGAGTCTGGCGGCGATTGCCGTGGTTGTTTGATTCAGATCAAGTACGGTCGCGGTTGCGCATGGATAATAGTGCTCATGAAAATGGCTGACACAGCAGTGGGCGGGTTGCTTCGGTTGGCAGCAGCGATCATCGCATTGCTGCTCGTGCCGGTCGCCGCGTCTGCGCATGGCATGGGTGATCGACTGCCCGTTGCCGGAGTCACCATCAACTCCGCAGCGGACACCATCGGCGCAGCATTCGAGACCGACTGCATGCCACCGGCAAGCGGGTATGGTCTGCATTGCCATCTTGTATCCGTCCCGTCGATGGCGGCCGGACCGAATCAATCGCTCGATGACGACGAGACCGTTGCGGCAGTGCCTGCGCCGCAGCCCCCGGTGGCGCAGAACTTCGCTGCGCATTCCGCGCTGGCGTGGCACGTCCCGATCGCCGCGCCTCCCCGCTTCATCCTGTTCGGTAATTTCCGCAGTTAATTCCTCTCGCGCCGTGCCGCCCGCATTCAACGCGGGCGCCCGGTCGCCGCGGGTCATTGCCCGTACGACTTCCCTCGTAACAAGCCATGTCAGCACTATGTTTTCTACCGTACGGACAGCAAGAACGTTTGCATTCATCG